>NZ_NKUH01000054.1:0-36412 GCF_009192895.1 Xanthomonas sp. LMG 12460
TCACGTCGGCCGCGCCGGTGCCGAAGTTCGCGCACATGCCGATGATCCTGGACGAGCAGGGCGCCAAGCTGTCCAAGCGCACCGGCGCGGCCGACGTGATGCAGTACAAGGACGCCGGCTACCTGCCGCACGCGCTGATCAACTACCTGGCGCGGCTGGGCTGGTCGCACGGCGACCAGGAGCTGTTCGGGCGCCAGGAGCTGATCGACCTGTTCGACGTCAAGGACGTCAATTCCAAGGCCGCGCGCCTGGACATGGCCAAGCTCGGCTGGGTCAACCAGCACTACCTCAAGAGCGACGACCCGGCGACGATCGCGCCGCAGCTGGAGTTCCAGTTGCGCAAGCTCGGCATCGACCCGGCCACCGGCCCGGCCGCGGCCGAGGTGGTGGTGGCGTTGCGCGAGCGCGTGCAGACGCTGAAGGAAATGGCCGAGAAGGCCGAGGTCTGGTATCGCCCGCTGACCCGCTACGACGACGCAGCGGTGGCCAAGCATTTCAAGCCGGGCGCCGAACTGGCGCTGGGCAAGGCCCGCGAGCTGCTGGCCGCACTGCCGCAGTGGAACCTGGACGGCGTCGCCGCCGCGCTGCACGACACCGCCGCCGCCCTGGAGATCGGCATGGGCAAGGTGGCGCAGCCACTGCGCGTGGCCATCACCGGCACCCAGGTCAGCCCGGACATCTCGCAGACCGTGTACCTGGCCGGTCGCGAGGAGGCCTTGAAACGCATCGACGCCGCGCTCATCAAGATCCCAGCGGGAAGCTGATTCCCGGGAGACCGCCATGTCCAGCAAGAAGACCGCCTGTACCGAGCCGCACCACCACGTCCACGACGCTGCCGACTTCGTCAAGGTGGTGGAGCGGGTGAGTCGCGAGCGCGGTCTGCGCCTGACCCCGATCCGCGCCAACGTGCTGCGGCTGATCGCCGAGGCCGGGCGCCCGGTCAAGGCCTACGACCTGCTGGAATGGGTGCGCGAAGGCAAGGGCGTGGGTGCCGACGCGCCGCCCACGGTGTACCGCGCGCTGGATTTCCTGATGGCCAACGGCTTCGTGCACAAGCTCGAGTCGGTCAACGCCTTCGTCGCCTGCCACCACCCGAGCAGCGCCCAGCACTCGGTGCCGTTCCTGATCTGCGACCGCTGCCACAGCGCGGTGGAGCTGGAGGACCGCGACGTGGTCAGCCAGCTGGAGCAGCGCGCCAAGGCCCTGGGCTTCCAGCCGCAGGCGCAGACCCTGGAAGTGCACGGTCTTTGCGCGAAGTGCGCGGGCTGATCTCCGTGCCGGCATTGCGATACGTTGCAGGCCTGCGGGACGTGGCATCCGATTGATCTGAGCCTGGCTGAATAGCTGTCGGCGGTGCCTGCCGTCACCGCAACGCGGGTACGTCCTGTCCGCCGTGACGTGTGGCGGTAGCGTGCTACACGCGTTCCGGTGCGGCGTTGCCGCGCTGGAAATCGGAGCGACGGCGAAGCGGAGCCCCGTAGCGAGTGCCTGAGAACCGCGTTGCGCGTCCCGGGTTGCTATTCTGATCGGCGCTACCGCATTGCCAGGAAGGTCGTTCCGATGCGCACTCCCGTCGCTTCCGTCCCGCTCGCGCCCGACCGGGCGCGAGCGCTGTGGCTGCATGCGCAGCGCCTGACCACGCCTGCACCGTTCGGCAGCGGTGCCGACGCGGTGCGGCAGGCGACCGCGCACCTGGGCTATGTGCAGATCGACACCATCCACGTGATCGCGCGCAGCCACCACCACGTGCTGTACACGCGCATTCCCGAGTACCGCGAACGGGATCTGGAACGGGCGCAGTCGCAGGACAAGTCGCTGTTCGAGTACTGGACCCATGCCTTGGCCTACGTGCCGGTCGCCGACTACCGCATGTATGTGGCGCAGATGGCGCGCCGACGTGCACAGGCCGACGCCCGGGGCGCGGTGGATGCGCAGGACTATGCGCGGTTGTTGCGGCGCATCCGCAACGAGGGGCCGTTGTCGATCCGCGACATCGACGACGAGGTGCTGGTCGAGAAGACCCACCCCTGGGGCAGCCGCAAGCCGTCGCGGGCCGCGTTGCAGTACGGTTTCTTCAGCGGCGACCTGGTGGTCAGCCAGCGCAGCGGCATGCTCAAGACGTACGAATTGGCCACGCGGCATTTCAACTGGCGGCAGCGACCGCGTGCGGTCGGCGACGCACAATATGCGCGTTACCTGCTGCAGCGTGCGCTGCGCGCGCAGGGCATCGTCGGCGTGGAGTCGATCTGTTATGGCGAGACCGCCGCCAAACCGGCGGTGCGAGCGTTGATCGCCGCGGAAGTGGCGCGCAAGCGCCTGATCCCGGTGCATCTGCAGGGCCAGGAAGGCGTGGCCCTGTGGGCCGAGCCGGAGCTGCTGGACAGCACGCCGCCGCCGCCGGATCCGACGCGGGCGCAGTTGCTGTCGCCATTCGATCCGCTGGTGATCCAGCGCAAACGGTTGCAGCAGTTCTTCGGCTACCTCCATCGCTTCGAGGCCTACGTGCCGGCGCCGCAACGGGTGCTGGGCTACTTCGCACTGCCGGTGCTGGTCGGCGACCGTATCGTCGCCGCGCTCGACCTGAAGATGGACCGTCGCGCCGGCCGCCTGCTGATCCAGCAATGGACCTGGCTGGAACCGCGGCGACCGGCGCTGCAGGCGAGGATCGACGCGGCGTTGCAGCGGTTCGAACGCTTCCATCTGCTGTAGCCGGGTGCTGCCGCCGCAGGGGTATGGCTTGCGGCGGTGCAACTCGCGCCAAGGGCATCCGCGGCGCAGCGCCGGACCTCGGCAGGATGCCGCGCATTCCCGATCGCATGCCTACGTCGGTTTCCTCCCAAACGTACCGCTGTTGCCGCGAACCGACGCCCACACGCGGCGGCCAGGGTCACCTCGCGACCACAGGCTGCCGCTTAGGCTCGGGTTTCCCACGTTGCCTGTGCCGCCGCATGTCCGCTGCCCGACACTGTCTCCATGCTGCAATCGACGCCTGCCGCCGAGGCACACCCGCGGTCCTGGCCGTGGCGATGGCCCGCGAAGGCTCCACCTACGCGCATGCCGGGGCGATGGCCTTGTTCGGCCCCGATGGTGCGCAGCAGGGTTGGCTCAGCGGCGGGTGCCTGGAGCCGGAGATCGCGCGCTGCGCCGCGGAGGCCGCCGTCGCCGGCATGCCGGTGTGGATGGAGATCGATACGCGCGAGGACGAAGACCTGCTGTCGGGTTCGTCAGCCGGTTGCCGGGGCCGCCTGCACCTGGCCTTGCTGCCGCTGCTCGCCTTGCCGGGCTTCGACGGGCTGGCCCAGGCCTGGCTGCAGGGGCGCGGTGGCTTGACCCTGGCGCTGGAGGCCGACGGTCGCATCGCCGCCAGCGTGGCCGAGCAGGCGTCGCGGTGGTGCCTGGCTTGGCACACGCTGTCTGCGGCGCCGCCGCGCGCCGGCGAAGTGAAGGTGCCGCCGCCGCCGAGGGTCAGCGTCTTCGGTGCCGGCCCGGAAACCACCGTGTTGCTGCCGCTGCTGCGTCAATTGGGCTGGATGACGACCCTGGTCGAGCAGCGGCCGCGCTGGTCTGCGTTGGCGGCGCTGGCCGACCGCGCCCTGGCAGGTACGCCGACCCGCGCAATGGCCGACTGTGACGGCAGCGATGCGGCACTGGTGATGCACCACAATTTCGAACTGGATCGTGAAGCGCTGGACGCGCTGGCCGGCAGCGCGATCCCGTTCCTCGGCCTGCTGGGACCGGTGCGGCGGCGCGAGGACCTGTTCCGTTTGCTGAGCCCGACGCAACGCGCGCAGGTGTCGCCGCGCCTGCATTCGCCGATCGGGCTGCGCCTGGGAGGCAATGGCGCAGAAGCGATCGCGCTGAGCATCGCCGCGCAGTTGCAGGCCAGCCGGGCGGCGCCGCCGCGGCTGAGTACGGTCGCGCAGGCGAGCGACAGGCCGCGGCGATCGCACCGCGATGCGCTGACGGCAGCGCCGCGATTGCTGGCCGAAGGTGCCAGGTGATGGCGCAGGCGCACGCGGCGCTGATCCTGGCCGCGGGTGGCAGCCGCCGCCTCGGCCGTCCCAAGCAGACGCTGACCAGCGACGGCGAGCCGCTGCTGCGCAAGGTCGTGCGCCTGGCGCTGTCCACGGCGCCGGCGCGTTGCGTGGTGGTGCTGGGTGCGCAGGCCGAGGCGCTGCGCCCGTTGCTGGAGGGATTGCCGGTGGAATGCGTGCGCAATCCGGACTGGTCCACCGGCATGGGCGGCAGCCTGGACTGCCTGCGTGCGGCGGTAGGCGACGATGCCGCGATCACCCACAGCCTGGTGCTCGGTTGCGACCAGCCGGCGTTGGCAGCGGCGCATCTGCTGGATCTGCTGGCGGCGGCCTCACGGGCGGCGTCCGGTTGCGCGGTGAGCGCCTACGCCGGTGTGCGTGGCATGCCCGCGGTGGTGGCGCAGCAGCGCTGGCGCGCGCTGCCATTGGGCGGCGACCAGGGCTTGCGCAGGCTGTTCGCGACGCTGGCACCGGATAGCCTCGGTTGCATCGTCGCGCCGGCATTGGCGCTGGACCTGGACACGCCGGAGGATGTACAGGCGGCGGTGGCGAAAGGGTGGCTGGATCCGTAGCGGTCGCCGCAGGGCGCGACGTAGCGATGGTTCCTGCAGGACTTGCTGCGGGATGCGATAGATGCAGCGAAGGCTTCCGTCAGACAACGGGCGACGTCGGATGGCGTCCTACTTTGCTCTTTGCAACGGAATGCCACTTCTGATGACTACGGAAGCGATGTCGCAGGAGCGGCTTCAGCCGCGACAGGCGCTATGGGTAACGTCTGTCGCGGCTGAAGCCGCTCTCACGAGGGCTAGGGCGAACGGCGCAGCAAGCGGCGCTCGTGCTCAGCCGATCAGCTTGTCCGGGGTGATCGGCAGGTCGCGGATGCGCTTGCCGGTGGCGTGGAACACGGCGTTGGCGATCGCCGCCGGGATGCCGACCATGCCCAGCTCGCCCATGCCCTTGACCCCGAGCGGGTTGACGATGGTGTCGTTCTCTTCGACGAACATGGTCTGGATCTCGTGCACGTCGGCGTTGACCGGCACGTGATAGTCGGCCAGCGAGGCGTTGAGCATGCGCCCGTAGCGATGGTCGATCTCGGTGCCTTCGCTGAGCGCCATGCCGATGCCCATTACCACGCCGCCGATTTCCTGGCTGTGCGAGGTCAGCGGATTCATGATCTTGCCGCAGGCGGTGGCTTCGATGACCCGCGTCACCTGCACCATGCCGGTGTCCGGATCGACCTTGACCTCGATGAATTGCGCGCCGTGTGCGGCGGTGGCGTACTGCTTGCGCTCTGCCGAGGGCTTGGATTCGTGCACCACCTCCAGCTCCTGCAGGCCGTGCTGGCGCATCAGCTTGGCGACGTCCAGGCCGGCCTCGGGCTTGCCGGTCGGACGCAGCTGGCCATCGACCAGTTCCACCGCATCCATATCCAGCCCGCTGAATGCGGCTTGCCCATCCTGCCTGGCCAGTTCCAGCAGCTTGCCGCGGATCTCGCGCGCCGCGCCGTGGATTGCGCTGCCGACGCTGGCGGTGGTCCACGAGCCGCCCTGCGCCGGTGCCTTGGGCAGGCGCGTGTCGCCCAGTTCGAACTGCACGCGCTTGGCGTCGATGCCCAGATACTCGGCGGCGATCAGGGTCATCACCGTGTAGGTGCCGGGGCCGATGTCGGAGGTGGCACTGCCGACGCGGGCGCTGCCGTCGGCCTTCAGCACCACCCGAGCCAGCGCCGGCATCTGCATCGACGCCCAGGTGCCGGTAGCCATGCCCCAGCCGACCAGCAGGCGGCCGTCGCGCATGGAGCGCGGCTCGGGCGTGCGCTTGCTCCAGCCGAAGGTCTCGGCGGCGAGCGCGTAGCATTCGCGCAGCGCCTTGCTCGAGAACGGCTTGCCGCTCTCCGGATCGGTCTCGGCGTAGTTGGCCAGGCGCAGTTCCAGCGGATCCATCTTCAGCGCGTAGGCCAGTTCGTCCATCGCGCACTCGATGCCGAACATCTGGCTGATGGTGCCGGGCGCGCGCATCGCCTGCGGCGTCGGCAGGTCGGTTTCCACCACCTCGAAGCGATCCTCCACGTTCGGGCAGGCGTACAGCGAGCGCGCGTTGCGGAAGAAGGCCTCGTTGAACGCCTCGATGCGCGAGGTGTTGAGCACGTGCCGGTAGCGGATCGCCTGCAGCGTGCCCGCGGCATCGGCGCCCAGGCCCAGCTCCACGCGGTAGTAAGGCCGGTACCCGTGGCCGCTGAACATCTGCCGCCGGGTGTAGACGATCTTCACCGGCAGGCCGACCGCCTTGGAGACCGCGCCGAGCAGGAAGGTGTAGTAGTTGGGGCGCAGGCAGGAGCCGAACGCGCCGCCGACGAACAGCGAGACCACGTTGACCTTGTCCACCGGAATGCCGAAGTAGCCGGCCAGCTGTTCGCGGTCCTGGTAGACGTTCTGGCTCTTGTTGACCACGGTCAGGGTGTCGCCGATCCAGTAGCCGATGCCGCCGTGCGGCTCCATCGGATTATGGTGCTCCACCGGCATCGTGTACGCGGCCTCCAGTTTCACGGGTGCGGCGGCGAACGCGGCCGCCGGATTGCCGCGCGGCTTCGGCGAGTCTTCCGGGGTCGGATCGTGCGCCTGGTCGAGCAGCGCGTCGAAATCGGTGTGCGCGGCTTCGGTGGCGTACTCCACCTGGATCAGCCGCGACGCATGCCGCGCCTGCTCGAAGGTGGCGGCCACCACCACGGCGATCGGCTGCGCATTGAAATGGATGCGGTCGTCGACCAGGGCACGGAACGACAGATCCTCGCCTTTCTTCTTGACCGCGTCGGAGACCGGCTTGATCGCATTGAGATGGGTCAGCACCTTGATCACGCCCGGCGCGGCTTCGGCGGCGCGGGTGTCGATGCGCACGATGCGGCCCTTGGCGATGGTGCTGGTGAGGATGTAGCCGTGGACCAGATGCGGGATCTGGAATTCCGCCGCATAGCGCGCCTTGCCGGTGACCTTGGCGTAGCCGTCGACGCGGCGCATTTCCTTGCCGATATAGTTCATTGCCGGTTCTCCGGTTGGCCGCTCATGCGGCGTCGCTGCCGCTGGCGCGGTGCAGGGCGCGGATCATCGCGTGCGTGCCCATCGTGATCTTGTAGGCGTTGTGCGCCAGCGGCCGCGCCGCGGCCATCTCGGCCTGCGCGGCGGCGGCGAAAGCGGTCTCGCCGACCCGCTGCCCGACCAGCGCACGTTCGGCGGCACGCGCGCGCCAGGGTTTGTGCGCCACCCCGCCCATGGCGATGCGCGCCTCGCGGATGCGCCCGTCCGGTTCCAGTGCCAGTGCCGCGGCCACCGAGATCAGTGCGAACGCGTAGCTGGCCCGGTCGCGTACCTTCAGATAGTGGCTGTGCGCGGCGAAGCTCTGCGCCGGCAGGGTGATGGACTCGATCAGTTCGCCGTGCGCGAGCTGGTTGTCGACATCGGCGCGCGCCTCGGGCAGCAGGTGGAATTCGGCGAACGGGATCTCGCGCTGCGTGCCGGCCGGCGTACGCACCTGCACCGTCGCGTCCAGTGCGGCCAGCGCCACGCACATGTCCGACGGGTGCACGGCCACGCAGTGTGCGCTGTGGCCGAAGATCGCGTGGGTGCGGTTGAGCCCCTCGCGCGCGCCGCAACCGCTGCCGGGTTTGCGCTTGTTGCAGGGCAGGGCGGTGTCGTAGAAGTAGCCGCAGCGCGTGCGCTGCAGCAGGTTGCCGCCGTTGCTGGCCATGTTGCGCAACTGCATCGTGGCCCCGGCCAGGATCGCCTGGCTCAGCAGCGGATAGCGCTGGCGCACCAAGGGATGGTTGGCGGTCTGCGTGTTGTTGGCGAGCGCGCCCAGGCGCAGGCCGCCGTCGGCGGTTTCGGCGATCTCGGCCAGGCCCTTGAGCCGGGTCAGGTCGACGATCTCGTCGGCACCGATCACCCCTTCCTTCATCAGGTCGAGCAGGTTGGTGCCGCCGCCGAGGAAGCGTGCGTTCGGGTTGGCGGCGACACGGCGCACCGCGTCCTCCGGCGAGGTCGCGCGCTGATACTTAAACGGCGTCATCGGCCACCTCCTTCGCCATCTTCAGGGCGGTCAGTTCGGACTGGTCGACATAGCGCCAGGTCAGCGGCCGCGGCGCGCCGCCGCTGTGCACGTCCTGGATGGCGGCGACGATCTTCGGGTAGGCGCCGCAGCGGCAGATGTTGCCGCTCATCCGCTCGCGCACCTCGGCGTCGCTGAGTTCGGTGACCGGCCGGCTGACGTCGGCGCTGACGTGGCTGGCATCGCCTCGCTTGATCTCGTTCAACAGCGCCACCGCCGAGCAGATCTGCCCAGGCGTGCAGTAGCCGCACTGGAACCCATCGTGCTGCACGAACGCGGCCTGCATCGGGTGCAGTCGCTCGCCGTCGGCCAGGCCCTCGATGGTGGTGATCTGCGTGTCTTCGGCCTGTGCGGCCAGGGTCAGGCAGGAGAGGCGGCGCTCGCCGTCGACGATCACCGTGCAGGCACCGCACTGGCCGTGGTCGCAGCCCTTCTTGGTGCCGGTCAGTGCCAGATGTTCGCGCAGCGCGTCCAGCAGCGTGGTGCGTGGATCCAGCTGCAGGGCATGGCGCTGACCGTTGACCGCCAGGACCACGGGCAAGGCGTTCTGCGGTGGCGCGGCCTTGGCGGCCGGTGCGGCAAATGCGGCCTCGCTGAAGAGGATCTGTCCGCCCGCGCTGCTGAGGCCGGCGGCCGAGAGCAGGGCGAGGAATTCGCGGCGCGAGAGGCCGTTGATGCCGAGCCGGCGCGCGAGCGCGGCTTCGTCCTCGCTCAGCGGGGTGTCGCGCGCGCTGTCGGCGGCGCCGGACGCGTCATCGGTACGGTGGGGCTCATGCTGCATCGGTCTCTCCTGCCTGGGGGACCGCCACCGCGCGCGCCGTGGCGCAGCATGGAGCGAGTCGACCTGGGTAGCGGCGCTGCCATCGCGACGCCGACGTGCGGGCACGCATCGGCACCCGAGCGCGAGCATCGCGGCGGGACCGCGAAGGGACTGCGAAGAGAACGCGAAGGGAGGGTGTCGAGGCAGTGATACGGACGGGTGGCCGTACTGGCTCGGCATGCGCGTGCATGCGCTCGTGCAGATGCCATCGCCGCCATGACAGGCGCGCGATTGCGCCTGTCATGGTCGGCGCCACGCGACGCCAGTGCAGCGATGGCGTCGCGTGCGTCTGCGATGCGGCAGGCGCTACCAGCGATACGCCACCGACGCCTGATACTGGCGGCCGGCGATCGGGCGGCCCATGAACACGCCGCCGGTCGCCGCGCCGGGCACGCGTACATTGCCTTCGGTCAGGCCCAGCGTGTCGGTCACGTTGCTGCCGCTGACGGTGAACTCCCAGTGCTCGCCGCTGTGCAGGCTGGCACCGACGTCGAGCATGTCGTAGGACGGCAGGCGCTGGCTGTTGGCCAGGTCGGCGTAGCGTTCGCCGATGTAGGAATAGGTGGCGAACACGCGCAGGTCGCCGAACGGCAGCATCCAGTAGTAGCTCGGCGTCAGCCGGAACTGGCGCTTGGGCTGGCGCATGACCTGGTTGCCGGTGTATTCGCGGTAATTGCGGTACTTCGCGTCCAGCCACACCCCCGTCCCGGCCAGTTCGAAGCCGCCGAACGGGCGGATCGCGCCTTCCACCTCCAGGCCGTAGGCACGCGAATCGCCGACCGTGGTGAAGTTGCTGCCGTTGGCCAGGAAAGCCTGGAACGGCGAATTCTTGAAGGTGTTGTAGAACGCGGTGAGGTACAGATCGTAGTTGGCCGCGCCGGACTTCAATCCCAGTTCGTATTGCCGGATGTCCTGCACCTTGGTCTGGCCGTCGCGCAGATTGTCGAAGCCGGGAAACTTGACCCCGGAATTGACCCGCGCGAACACGCTGTTGTGCGCGTCGAGCTTGACGTTCAGGCCGGCGGTCCACGACAGCGCATTGTCGTCCTGGTCGATGCGTCGCGCGCTCGGCAGCGAGATCGAGGTGGCATTGTCGTAGAGCGTAGCCGGATTGCCGTCCAGGTCCACGGTGGCGGTGTCGTGCACGGTGCCGGTGACGTGCTGGCGTTCGTAGCGCACGCCCAGGTCCAGGCGCAGGCGCTCGTCCAGTTCCCATTCGTCGGCGACGAACACCGCGGCGTTCTCGCCCTCGTAATGCGCGCGCAGCGCCAGGAAGGCGGTGCTGGTGAAGCCGTCGCGCGTCGGCTGGCGGCCGTCGTCCAGGGTCACGTCGATGCGCCGCGCATGGTTCTGCGCGGTCAGCAGCATGGTGTTGCCGAGGTACCAGGTGTCGTTGGAGGTGTACCTGGCGTAGTAGCTGCCCACGGTGAGCGTGTTGCCGGCGAACAGCGCGCGGCTCAGGCGCAGATCGTTGGTGAAGGAGTTCAGGCGCTTGTCCACCGACCACCAGCCGGCTTCCAGCACTTGTTGGTCCGGATCGACCGCGCCGCCGCCGTTGGTGTAGCGCGCGCTGCCGGTGCTGCCGTAGCCGGCGATGAAGTCGCCCAGCCGCTGCGGCGCGTTGCCGGTGAACAGCGCGTAGGTCGGTGCGGTGCCGCCCATGACGTTGAAACGGTCGGCGACGGTCCAGTCGCCCACCTCCCAGTTCAGTTCGCCGCCGAACACGTCGATGTTGACGCCGCGGCCGTCGCCCAGATCGCGCTGGATGGTCTGGCCATTCGGGCCGACCGGCAGGGTGACGTTGCGGAAGTCGTCGCTCAGCAGCGTGCCGCGCTGCGCATTGAGGCCGGGGAAGCTGGACAGGTCGTTGCCGTTGTTGCGCGACAGCAACGGGATCGCGGTGTAGAAGGCGTTGTTGTCGTCGGTATGGCGCGCATAGAACGACAGTTCGCCGCTGTCCCAGCGCTTGCTCAGGGTCGCGCTGAACTGGCCGCCCTTGTCGGCGGGGAACTGCGGGTCGCGCACGCCGTCGGTCTCGCGGAAGAAGCCGCCGACGCTGTAGTACCAGCCGTTGCCCATCGGCCCGCTGTCGAACAGATCGATGCGGCGCAGTGCATCGCTGCCGCCGGTGAGGCGTACGCTGCCTTCCGGCTCGTCCTGGCCCTTCTTCTGGATGAAGTTGACGGTGATGCCGGCCTGGCCGTTGGAGAAGATCGGGCTGGAACCGCCGCGCAGCACCTCCATGCGTTCGATGGTGTCGTCGGTGCGGAACAGCGTGGAGTTTTCCAGGAACGACAGGGTCGGCGGCGGGAACAGCGGCGCGCCATCGAGCTGGAAGGTGACGAATGGCGCATCGCCTTCCGACGGCATGCCACGCACGAAGATGTTGGCGCCGGTGCCGCCGCCGCTGGGTTCGGCCCACACGCCCGGCACGATCTTCAGCAGGTCGGCGCTGCTCTGCGGCACCGCCTGCTGGATCTGTTCGGGTGTGGCGGTGGTGATCGAGAAGCTGGCGTCGCGCTTGCGCAGGCCGCTGAAGCGTGCAGTGCCGCTGACGACCACGGTATCCAGGGTGGTGGCGTCGGGTTGCGTTGCCGGCGCGGTGGGTGCGTCGGCGGTCTGCGCCAACGCGGGGGGCGCGAGCAGGACGGCGGCGATGGACAGGGGCAGCAGATGGCGAAGCGGCGCAAGATGCATGAAGAATCTCTCCTTTCTTCATTCGGAACGATCGGCCGGGATGCGGCACGCGCGTGCAGCGCGCGGCCGCGTCGCATCGGCCGGTACGGCGCGAAGCAGGGGGCGACGCGCGGCGCCCTTTGTAACGCCGTCGGGCGAGCGGAGCGTTGTGCAGCGCGGTACCGGCCGCGTTTGCGTGACAGGTTGCCCAGGCAGGTCGACATCGCACCGCAACCTACGGCGTGCGCTGCGCAGGGCGGCGTCGCTTCGGTTGGTCATGCGTGTGGTCATGCGTGGGGTCGCAGGAAAGGCGCAGCCGTGCCAGAAACGATCGCGGAACGCCGATCGCGGTCGATTTCCAGAAGGGCACAACGCGCCGCTCCTGCGCAGCGTGCATCCGGGGCGATGGCCGTCGCCATCGTCGCCACGCGCCGCTTGCTATCGTGACGCGCTGCGCGTCCAGGAGTGTCCTGCAATGAAGAACTGGCTGTTCCTGCTGGTGGCCATCCTCGCCGAGGTGGTCGCGACCTCGGCGCTGAAGGCCAGCGAGGGCTTCACCCGGCTGTGGCCGACGCTGCTGTCGCTGTGCGGCTATGGCATCGCCTTCTATCTGCTGTCGCTGACCCTGCGCAGCGTGCCGGTGGGCGTGCCCTATGCGCTCTGGTCGGGCATCGGCATCGTGTTGATCTCGCTGCTGGCGTGGTGGCGGTTCGGCCAGGCGCTGGACCCGCCGGCGATCGTCGGCATGGCGCTGATCGTCGCCGGCGTGGTGGTGATCAACATGTTCTCGCGCAGCGCGCCGCATTAGCGAAAAAAAAGAGGCCGCCCGAAGGCGGCCTCGTCACGCTGCAGCGAACCTGCCCGATCAGAAGAACAGGCGTACGCCGAACGAGGCGCTGCGGCCGGGCAGCATGACGTCGTCCTTGAGGAACGAGGTATGCACGCGCGCATCCTGATTGGTCAGGTTGTTGCCGTCCAGGAACACTTCCCAGGCGGTGCTGCCGGCATCGACGTGATAGGCCAGATGCGCATCGACCAGGGTGTAGCCGGCGGTGGGCGTCTCGTTGACCGCCACCTTGTCCTGCTTCTGGTAGCGGGTGGCGCCCAGCGCGGCGCGCCAGTTGCTCGCGTCCCAGCGCAGCTGCGCGCCGTAGCGCGCCGGCGCGATGCGCGGCAGGTTGCCGCCGTCCTTCAGGCGTGCGCGCACGGTGTCGCCGAACACGCGCAGGTCCCAGGCGCCGCTGTCGTTGTCGGCCAGGTGGAAGGTAGCCTCGCCCTCGAAACCATGGAACACCGCATCGGCCTGGGTCCACTGGCGGATCGGCAGGAAATCGTTGTCTTCCTCGTGGAACCACTGGCCGCCGGTGTCGACGATGTAGATGAAGTCGTCGTAGCGGTTGTAGTAGCCGGCCACCTTGGCGTCGACCCAGTCGTTCTTGAAGATCAGGCCCAGTTCGGCCTGGTTGGCCTTCTCGGTCTTCAGGTCGGGGTTGCCGATCTCGTAGGCGAGGGTGGCGATGTGCGGACCGTTGGCGAACAGTTCTTCTTCGGCCGGGGCGCGCTCGGCGTGGTCGAGGTTGGCGGTCAGGCGCCACTGTTCGTTGAAGCGGAAGCCGCCGCTCAGCGACAGGCTCTTCGGAGTGAAATCGCGGTCCACGCCGGTGTCGGTCTCGTACTTGGTCCTGTCCACGCGCGCGCCGACCTCGGCCTGCACGCGGTCCCAGGTGTTGCGCGCCAGCGCGAACACGCCGATGGCGCGGGTGTCGGTCTTCGGCACGAAGGCTTCTTCGCCGGTGGCCTGGAAGGTCGAGTCGCTGCCCTGCACGCCGACCGCGGTCTGCCAGCCGCCGCCCAGGCCGAAGGAGGCCTCCACGCGGCCTTCGTTGGCGCGCTTGTCGAACTTGGTGCCCACTTCCGCGCCTTCGAACTCGGTGTGGGTGTAGGCGGTGTGGCCGAAGCTGTAGCGCAGTGCGCTGCCGTCGCCCCACGGGTCGTTCAGCGCACCCTTGAGCTCGAAACGGTCCTGGTGCAGCTGCAGCGACACGCCGCGCTCGCCGGCGGCCGGATCGCCGGGCTCGCCGGGGTTGCCGTAGTTGTCGCGGAAGCGCGAGATCGACACGCCGACGAAGCCCCAGTCGCCGGCCAGCGAACTGCCGATCGAGCCGACCTTGGACTTGACGAACGAGTTGAGCTGCGGGCCCTGCGGCGTGTCGTAGTCCTTCAGGTTGCGGTACACGCCGTCGGCATGGATCGACAGGCCGCTGCCGTTGCCGGCATCGACGCGGAACATGTCGGTGTTGCCGCTCTTGTCGCCGCCTTCCCAGCGCGCTTCGGCACGACCGTGCACGCCGTCGACCGGGGTCTCGGCGATGCGCCCGTCGACCACGTTGACCACGCCGCCGATGGCGCCGGAGCCGTACAGCAGGGTGGACGGGCCCTTCAGCACTTCGATCTGGTCGGCCAGGAACGGCTCAACGGCAGGCGAATGATCCTGGCTGACCGTGGACACGTCCTGCGAGGACAGGCCGTCGTTGAGCACCGCCACGCGCGGGCCGTCGAGGCCGCGGATGATCGGCCGGCCCACGCCGGGGCCGAAGTTGGAGCTCTGCACGCCCGGCAGGCTGGCCACGGTTTCGCCGATGCTGGCGCCGCGGTTCTCGTCCAGGCGCTCGCCGGCCAGCACGTCCACCGGCTGGCTCAACGCACCGGCGGCATCGCGCAGCGGGCTGGCGGTGACCACCACCTGGTCCATGTCCTTCACGTGCCGGTCCTGCCTGTGGCCTGCGCCGTGGCGGCTGTCGCTGGCCGGCGGCGTGGCGTCGGTCGCGGTCGTCGTGGTGGTCGGGTCGGCGGCCAGGGCAAGCGACGGGCTCAGCAGGCCAAGCAGGGCCAGGGACAGGGCAGAACGGCGGAGCAGGACGGGACGGGGAGAGGGCATGGGCATTCCATCAGGAGGGACAGTCGGGGGCGACGTGCGCGCTGCCGGCACCGCACAGCGGCGGTGGACGGTCGGGGAAGGGGCGCGGGACGCGCTGGTCGCCGGCGGCCGAATGTTATATTATTCCGTAACACTTTCAACCCGTGCCGACCGTCATGTCCTCATCGTTCGATCTGCGCGCCGCGCTCGACCGCCTCGGCGCCACCGGTTCGCTGCTGTGCGCGGTGCATTGCGCGGTGTTGCCGCTGGCGCTGGCGGTGCTGCCGTCGCTGGGTCTGGCGATGTGGCTGGGCGAGGGCGTGGAGCGCACCCTGGTCCTGTTCGTGACCTGCCTGGGCCTGTTCAGTCTGGTGCTCGGGTATCGCCGGCACCGCGTGTGGCAGGCGCTGGGATTGCTCATCCTCGGCCTGCTGGCCCTATGGGCCGGGCTGCTGGTGCCGGCGCTGCATCATGCGGTGGCGCCGCACGCGGCGATCATGACCTTCGGCGGCACCCTGGTCGGCCTGGCGCACCTGCTCAACCTGCGCTTGAACCACGGCCACGTGCACGACGCAAGCTGCGCCCATTGAGCGCACGTGGTAGGCTTGCCGCCCTTGCGCGAGGGCGCTGACCGCGTTGGCCTCGCCAAACCCCGTGCATCTCGCGGGGGTTTTCGCAAACACATTCAGGAGTCGATGAGCATGGGTAAGGGTGACCGCAAGACCGCCAAGGGCAAGCGCTACAACGCCAGCTACGGCAATTCGCGCTCGCACAGCGTGAGCAAGGTGGCCGTGGGCGCTGCATCGCCGGCCGCGAAGAAGTCGGTGGTCAAGGCGCCGGCGGTGAAGAAGGCCGTGGCCAAGAAGACGGTCGCCAAGGCTGGTTGATCCAGCCACCGGGTGCGACGAAGAACGCGGCGCTTGCGCCGCGTTTTTTTATGTCTGTCTGTTTTTACGTTGGCCGTCGCTGCCAGGCGGCAGGCGGCGGTCTTGCGTCGGAAGCGGGCAGCAGTGGCGCGCGTTCCGATCGCACCAGCGCCTGGCACGCGCCGCCAATCAGTGCGGGCGTGGCGCGGTCGGGCCGTCGTCGCGGTCGTCGTGGTCGCTGCCGGCCAGGTCGGCCACCAGCGAGGTCGGCGTTTCCTCTTCCGCGGGCGGCGTGGGCGCCGGCGGTGGCGCCACCAGCAACAGTTCGGCCAGGCCGCGGTAGATCGGCGTGCGGCAGACCAGCGCCGAAGCGCCGCGGGCGATCAGCACCGTCGCCAGGATCGGCAGCAGCATGTCGCTGCTGTCGGTGAGTTCCAGCGAGATCACCGCCGAGGTCAGCGGCGCCTGGGTCACCCCGGTGAGATAGGCGCACATGCCCAGCAGCACGAAGATGCGCGGGTCCACGCCCGGCATCAGCACGGCCAGGTTGTGGCCGAGCCCGGCGCCGACCGCCAGGGCCGGCGAGAACAGGCCGCCGGGGATGCCGGCCACGTAGGACACCAGGTTCGCCAGCAGCTTCATCAGGCCGAATTCGTGGCCGACGCTGGCGTGCCCCTGCACCAGGCTGCGCGCCTGCTCGTAGCCGGTGCCGAACGCGCCGGCGCCGAAGATCAGGCCCAGCAGCACCAGCGCCAGGCCGCACAGCGCGGCCAGCAGCACCGGCTGGCGCCGGCGCAGCTCGCCCAGCCAGCGCGGCTTGCCGGCGACGGTGAGCAGCACCATGCGCGCGAAGGCGCCGCCGAGCAGGCCGGCGACCACGCCGCACAGCAGGATCGCCAGCCACGCCTTGCCCAGCGGCAGGCCGGCGGTGGCGACCCGGCCGAAGTAGGTGTAGTCGCCGAGCAGGCCCAGCGAAATCACGCCGCCGACGATCACCGCAGTCAGCAATGTGCCGGAGAAGTGGTGCTCGAAGCGTCCGCTCAGTTCCTCGATGGCGAACACCACGCCGGCCAGCGGCGTGTTGAACGCCGCGGCAATGCCGGCGGCGCCGCCGGCCAGCAGGAAATGGCTGGCCTGGCGCGCATCGCGAAAGCCGAACCAGCGCCCGAACACGTACATCAGGCTGGCGCCGACGTGCACGGTGGGGCCTTCGCGGCCGATCGAGGCGCCGCCGAACAGCGCCAAGGTGGTCAGCATCAGCTTGCCCGCGGACACGCGCAGCGACAGGTTGGCCTGGCGGAAGCCGTCGTCGGGACGTTCCAGCGCGGCGATCACCTGCGGGATGCCGCTGCCGCGGGTGGGGCGCAGCGCGCCGTTGGTCAGCCAGGCCAGCAGGGCGAACACGCTCGGGGTCAGCAGCAGCGCCCACCATGGCGAATGTGCGGTGATGCGCTGGAACACGTGGAAGGCGGCGTCGCTGGCCTTGGCGAAGACGATGGAGACCAGGGCCACCGCTACTGCGCCGCCCCACAGCACGGCGCGCTGCTTCCAGCTCTCCTGCGAGATCAGCGGGCGCAGACGATGGCGCAGGCGCGGCGGTTGCGCGGAGTCGGGCGAATGCATGCCGCCATTGTCGCACGCGTTGCCATGGGCGGGCGTCGCCGCGCCGCGACCGTTGTCGTGGCGCTCAGGGCGTGTCACCCATTCCCGAGTATGCCGCGCGCCTGCCAGACCCAACCCGAAGGGCCGCGCTTGCGCGCGCCCGTGGTCGCGTCATCGCTCGGGCGTGGACGCACCTCCACTTCCTCGCTCTTCCTTGCCACAGGCACGCGCAAGCGCAGCGCGGAATGCTCGGGGAGTGGTGGCCCCCTAGCGCAGCGCCGGCAGCAGCGCCTGCGGATCGCCGTCGTTGGGGGCGGCGGGAATGCCGAGCAGGCGGGTCAGCAGCGGGTAGACGTCGACGTTGTCGATCGGCGCCAGGGTGACGCCCTGGCGGAACGCCGGGCCGCGGGCGACGAACACCGCGCGCATCGACGGCAGTGCCGGGTCGTAGCCGTGGGAGCCGCGCAGGCTGCGCGGCTTCTCGGCGATGCGCGCACGCGGCAGCGCATCCCAGCCCTCGTGCATCTGGCACACGATCGGCGGGATGCGCGGATTGCTGCCGTAGTGCCAGCGCGCCGGCAGTTCGCCCTTGCGCCAGCAGTCGTATTGCGGATGTGCGCCGAGCAGGCGCGCCTCGACCGCGGCCTCCTGGCCCGGGCGCGGAACGATGCCCACCGATTGCCCGTAGCTGATCACCGTGACCTGTTGCGGCGGGACCATCTCCTCGACCGCCAGCACCTGCTTGGGCGGCACCGCGGCCATGCCGTGGTCGGAGACCAGCACCAGGTTGATCCGGTCCAGTTCGCCGCGCTGCGCCAGGCCGTCGAGCAGATGTCCGATCGCCGCATCGATCCTGGCGACGGCCTGCGCGTATTCGCGCGACTCCGGGCCATGCTCGTGGCCGGCTTCGTCCACCTGTTCGAAGTACAGCGTCAGCAGCTGCGGACGCGGCGCGCTGGGATCGTCGAGCCAGCCCAGCACCTGGTCGACCCGCGCGTCCGGCGGCATGTCCGCGTCGAAGGCCTGGCGGCGGCTGGGGCGCACGCCCTGGATGGCCGCCTCGCTGCCCGGCCAGGCCCACGTCGCCGCGTGCAGGCCTGCCTTCTCGACGCCGACCCAGATCGGCTCGCCACCCCACCAGCGGCCATCGCTGACCGCGGCGCGATCGCTGAGCTGGAACGTGCCCAGCAGCGGATCCTGCATGCTGTTGTGGACGATGCCGTGATGGTCCGGGCGCAGCCCGGTGGCGATGGTGTAGTGGTTGGGGAAGGTCAGCGACGGATAGGAGGGCGACATCCACTGCGCGCGCACGCCGTCGTGGACCATGCGGCTCAGGTTCGGGGTGATGCCGCGATCGAGCATGTCCGCGCGCAGGCCGTCGATCGAGATCAGCAGCACCGGCGTGGGCAGCCTCGCCGGTGCGGCGGCGCTGGGTGCGGCGGCCGCGGCGGCCGCGTGCGGCGACGTGGAGGGGGTGGAGGCGCAGGCACCGAGCAGCAGGGTGGCGCAGACGAGCGTGGAACGCAGGACGGAGGACATCATCGCGGCATCATAAGGCGCGGACGGTGACGTGGCGAAGACAGCGCCTGCGGCGCGCGTGCATCGGTATCCGGGGCGCGCGATGCCGCAGCGCTCGCGGCGCCGCCGCCGCAGGCTGCGACGCTCAGCCGAACAGCGGGGCCATGGTGCCGGCGGCCGCGTCGCCGCCCTCGCGTCGCTCCAGCGCCAGCAGCGCGGCCTTGGTCGGCAGGCCGCCACCAAAGCCGGTGAGCGCGCCGTTGGCGCCGATCACCCGGTGGCAGGGCAGCACGATCGGCAACGGGTTGCGGCCATTGGCGGCGCCGACCGCGCGCACCGCACGCGGCTGGCCCACATGCTGCGCCAGTTGCGCGTAGCTCCAGGTCGCGCCGAACGGGATCTCGGCCAGCGCCAGCCACACCCGCCGCTGGAAGTCGGTGCCGTGCGGCGCCAGCGGCAGGTCGAAGTGCTCGCGCTCGCCGGCGAAGTAGGCCAGCAACTGCTCGCGCGCGGCACGCACCGGGGCCGGATCGTGCACCCAGTCGGCACGGCCGCGGGCGTCGTAGCGGTTCTCGGGGAACAGGATGTGACGCACGCCATCGCTGCCGACAGCGACGGTGAGCATGCCGATCGGGGTGTCGAAACGGTCGTAGGACAGCGGGGACGCGGTCATGCGCGGGTCTCCTCGGGAGGGTCGTTGGCCAGGTGCCACAGGTGCAGCACCGCGTAGGCGCGCCAGGGACGCCAGGCCTGCCCGCGTGCCTCGGTGGCGCGTTCGCTCAGGCGTGCGCCGTCCGCGCCGAGCATGCGCTGCAGGACCAGGTCGCCGGCGGGGAAGGCGTCGGGCTGGCCGAGCGCGCGCAGGGCGATGTACTGCGCGGTCCAGGCGCCGATGCCGGGCAAGGTGATGGCGTGGGCGACGAAGTCGTCCAGGCGCTGGCCGGCACGGAACGACAGACGGCCGTCCAGCACCGCCTGCGCCAGCGCACGGATCGTCGCCGCACGCGAGCGCGGCAGGCCGATGGCTTCCAGCGGCGCGTCGCGCAGTGCCTGCGGGGTCGGGAAGGCGCGGTCCAGCCCCGGCGGCTGGCCGGGCCGCGCGGCGCCGTGCCGATCGACCAGGCGCGCGGCCAGGGTCGCCGCGCCGGCCACGCTGACCTGCTGGCCGAGCACCGCGCGTACCGCCACTTCGAACCCGTCCCAACCGCCTGGCACACGCAATCCGGGGCGCCGGGCGATGGCGCACGCCAGCAGCGGATCCTCGCCGAGCGTGGCGTGCACCGCGCGCAGGTCGGCATCCAGGTCGAACACGCGGCGCACCCGGCGCACGATGTCGGGAATGGCGCGCGGATCGGCCGCGGCGATGTGCAGGCGCAGTTCGTGGCGCTGCGGATCGGCCTCGACACGGATGCGAGTGGAGGCCTCGCAGGGGCCGAGCACGCGCTCGTAGCTGGCCTCGCCGATGCGCTCGATGCCGGGGATCGCACGCTTGCGCAGGAACGCCAGCATCGCCGGGAAGTCCAGCGGCGGCCGATAGCCCAGGCGCAGCACCAGATCGCCGCCGGGACTGTCGGTGCGCTGCTTGCGGATCGCCGAGGGTGGCATGCCGCAGCCGTCGAGGAACGCGGCGTTGAAGCGGCGCAGGCTGTTGAAGCCGGCCGCCAGCGCCACCTGGGTGATCGGCAACGCGGTTTCGGTGAGCAGTTGCTTGGCCAGCAACAGCCGCCGGGTCGCGTGCACCGCCGCCGGGGTGGCGCCGAGCTGGGCCACGAACAGGCGCTGCAGCTGACGCGCGCTGATGCCCAGTTCGGCCGCCAGCGCGGCGACGCTGGCGTCCTGCAGCGCGCCCTCGGCGATCAGCGCCAGTGCGCGCCGCACGACCTCTTCGCCCAGGTGCTGCTGCGCCTCCGGCGAGAGTTCGGGGCGGCAGCGCAGGCACGGCCGGTAGCCGGCTGCCGCGGCCGCGGCGGCGCTGGGGTAGTAGCGCACGTTGCTGCGCTTGGGCGGCGGCGCCGGGCACACCGGCCGGCAGTAGATGCCGGTGCTGCGCACGGCGGTGAAGAACACGCCGTCGAAGCGCGCGTCGCGGGACTGGCGGGCGCGGTCGTAGAGGGCGTGGTCGGTGGCGGCGAGGGCAGGCATGGCGCCAGTCTAGTCGGCCCCAGCGCAGCGCACTGGCCGTTTTCGGACAGCAATGCCGCGGCTGTCGCGTGGCCGCGGTGCCCGCGATTTAGGCGCAGTTGGGGAGGTTCCGCGCGGCGGCACTAGACTAGGTCCACAGGCGCCTGGCGCCTGTCTTTTTCATGTTCCCAATGGATCCCCGTTTGGCCGCTCCGTTCAGACTCTGCTGGTTGTCGCTGTGTTGCCTGGGCCTGTTGGCCTGCGGGCAGCAGCCGGCGTCGGCACCGCGCACCGTCGCCGACAGCCCCTCCGCCGACGGCGAGCACATGGTCTCGATCGGCGCGCCGCCGACGCCGCCACCGCACGCGGTCGCGCCCAAGCGCGACCCGCAGGCCTGGGACGAGGCCACCCTGGAGAATGGCGAGGCTTTCATCAGCTGCGACACCGACTATGCCGCCGAGGCCGGCGATGGCCAGCCGCTGGCCGGGCTGGATCGGCCAGCGGTGGAAGCGGCGCTGGCGCCGTGCCGCGAGCGTGGGCTGATGCGGGTGCGCTATGTCGGCAAGATCAACGCCGGCTTCGCCGAAATGGTGCGGCGCCTGGCCGAAGTGGCCAGGCAGACCGGCATCGGCAAGCGCGTGCTCGACCTGGATTCCAGCGGCGGCCAGGTCGAGGCGGCGATCCGTGCCGGCGATGCGATCGGCGAATCCGGCTGGACCGTGTGGGTGCGCGAAGGCTCGGTCTGCCACAGCGCCTGCGTGTTCGTGCTGGCCGCCGGCGACAACCGGCTGATCTCCGGCAAGGTCGGCATCCACCGGATGATGCGGATCAGCTCCACTGCGACCTCGCGCGCCGAGCTCAATCGCGAGCTGCAGGAGGTCTATGGCAACGTCAAGGACTACCTGGAACGCAACGGCGTGGCGGTGGCGGTGGCCGATCTGATGATGACCGTGCCCAACCGCAGCCTGCGCCTGCTCAGCAGCGACGAGCTCAAGCAGTACGGGCTCGACGGCACCAACGCGGTGCAGGACGATCTGGAACGGATCAAGCAGTTGCGCAAGTGCGGCGACGATTTCGTGCGGCGCAAGGATGCGTTCCTGGTCGCCTTCGACCAGGAGTGCAAGACCAAAAAAGACGTGGACCTGGAGAGCCTGACCGCCTGCGGCCAGGCGCTGAAGCAGCGCTTCGGGTTCCCGGACCAGGCCTGTCCGGCGGAAAGTCCGCTGTCGGAGATCGACGTGGCGACCCTGCCGCTGGCCTCGCCCGGCGCCTGAACGGCCGCTGCGGCGTGTGCCGCCCATTCACGTGGCGGGCATGGACGCGGGGCTAGCGTCGCCGCATCCCATCCCGGAGCGCGCGCATGGCCGCCGGAACCCGCTTGATGCTGCGGCTGTACCTGCCCCCGGCGTTGTTGGCGTTGGGCGGTTTCGTGATCGCCGAAGTGCTGCTGCACCTCGCCAACGGGCTGCATGCGCCGTGGCTGGCGCGGACCGGCTCGCTGCTGAGCCTGTTCGGCCTGCTCGCGGCGACCGCGTGGGCACTGTGGGCGAGCTGGCGTGCCTGGCACAGGCAGCGCTATGCCGCCCCAGCCGCGGCCGCGGGAGTGGCGAGCGAGAATACGGTAGTGGCGAGCGAGGAGACGCCATAGGGCCGCTGCGCTGGCCCGCGCAGGCCGCGTAGACTGCGGCCCTTGCCACCGCCGCTGCCGAGCGATGTCCTTGTCCATCTCCTTCGCGTTCCGCCTCACTCCCGTCCTGCTGGCCCTCGTTGCTAGCGTCGCTTCCGCGCAGAACGCGCCCCCGGCATCGTCCGCGCCCGCGCCGACGACTGCCCCGCCAGCGGCACCCGCCGCACCTGCTGCCGCTCCCGCACCTGCTGCCGCGCCTGCGGCGGCACCGAAACCGGCGCCGCGCCATGCCGCCGCTGCCGCACCCGCACCCGGGCCGCTGGCCAAGCAGGATGCGCAGATGGCGCAGGCCGGCCTGCGCGCCGCGCAACTGGTCGATGCCGGACGCACCGGCGAGCTGTGGGACGGCGCCTCCGTTGTGGCGAAGAAGGCGGTGACGCGTGCGGTGTTCGTGCGCGAGATCGACGCCGCGCGTGCGCGGCTGGGCGCGCTGCTCGGCCGCGGCGTCGCCAGCGTGGCGCGGGTGCAGTACGCCGCCGGCTCGCAGGTGCCGCCGGGCACCTACGTCAACATCAGCTTCCCCAGCCGCTTCGCCAATGCGCCGCAGCCGGTGCGCGAGCTGGTGTCGTTGCGGCTGGACGAGGACAAGACCTGGCGCCTGGTCGGCTATCACGTGGCCATGCCCGATTGAGCGGCATGCTGCGCGCCGTCTTCCTTTCCTCCGAGGCTCCGATGCCCATCGAAATCCGCATGCTGGCCTGGGCGATCCTGCTCGGGATCGCGCAACTGCTGCTCGCCTCCGCCTTCGTCACCGCGCAGCGCGGGCTGAAGTGGAACGCCGGCGCGCGCGATGCGCCGCAACCGCCGCCGGCCGGCGTGGCCGGGCGCCTGGACCGCGCGCTGCGCAACTTCCTGGAAACCTTCCCGTTCTTCGCCGCCGCGGCGGTGGCGGTGGCGGCGCTGGGCAAGGGCGATGCGCACACCGCGCTGTCGGCGCAGATTTACCTGTGGGCGCGGGTGGCGTACGTGCCGCTGTACGCGGCGGGCGTGCCGTACGTGCGCAGCCTGGTGTGGGTAGTGTCGCTGTGGGCGATCCTGCAACTGGTGTGGGCGCTGTTCTGAGCCCCGCGGGCTGCGACCGATCGTCGCAGCGCTGATCCAGATCAAGGACGGGGTGCGCGGCGGTCGTATCCTGGCCGGGTCCGATCACGGAGTCGCCGCATGCAAGTGGATATCGCCATCGTCGGGGCCGGCCCTGCCGGCCTGTGCTTCGCCCGCTCGCTGGCCGGCAGCGGCCTGTCGCTGGCGCTGATCGAGCCGCAGCCGCGCGCGGCGCTGGCCGAGGCCGCCTTCGACGGCCGCGAAATCGCCCTGACCCATGCCTCGCGGGCGTTGCTGGATCAGTTGGACCTGTGGCCGCGAATCGACTCGCAGGCGATCGCGCCGCTGCGCGATGCGCGGGTGATGAACGGCTCCTCGCCGTTCGCACTGACCTTCGCGGCGGGCGAGGGCGGTCGTGGCGATCTTGGCTGGCTGGTGCCCAATCACCTGATCCGCCGCGCCGCGTTCGCCGCCGTGCAGGAGCAGCCCGGTCTGACCTTGCTCGATGGTGTGTCGGTGCAGGCACTGCGTCGCGACGCGCGCCAGGCGCAGTTGCAGCTCTCCGACGGGCGCAGCGTGGCGGCGCGCCTGGTGGTCGCCGCCGACAGCCGCTTCTCCAGTACCCGGCGCATGAGCGGGATCGGCGCGCAGTTGCGCGATTTCGGCCGCACCATGCTGGTGTGTCGGGTGCGCCACGAGCGCCCGCACCATCAGACCGCCTGGGAGTGGTTCGGTTACGGCCGCACCATGGCGCTGCTGCCGCTGCACGGCAACGAGGCCTCGGCAGTGCTGACCCTGCCGCCGGAACGCGCGCAGGCGCTGCTGCAGATGGACGAGGCGGCGTTGGGGGCGGAGATCAGTAGCTGCTTCGAGCATCGCCTGGGCGCGATGACGCCACTGGTGCGGCCGCAGGCGTATCCGTTGGTGGCCGTCTATGCGCAGCGCTTCTTCGCCGAGCGCTATGCCTTGATCGGCGACGCCGCGGTGGGCATGCATCCGGTGACCGCGCATGGGTTCAACTTCGGCCTGCAGAGCCAGGCGCGGCTGGCGCGTGCGCTGCACGACGCGGTCGCGCGCGGCGGCGACATCGCCGCGCCGGCCTTGCTGGCCGGTTACCAGCGCGGGCACCGCCTGGCCACGCGGCCGCTGTACGAAGCGACCAACGCGATTGCCGCGCTGTACACCGACGACCGCCTGCCGGCGCGCGCGCTGCGCAGCGCCGCGCTGCGCGTGGCCGACCGGGTCGCGCCGTTCAAGCGTGCCATCGCGGCGCACCTGACCCAGCGCGTGGTGGCCATGGCGCGCTGAGGCGGCGGTCGTGCCGATGCATGCGTGCGTGTCTATCGGTGCTCGGCGCGGCTTGCTTTCAATTCCGAATCCCGAATCCCGAATCCCGAATCCCGATCTCAGCGGCGGCTAGCTGGCGTCGGCGTGCCGCTGTTCTGCACCGGCGACCAGCGCGTCGAGGGCGCTCTGCAGGTCGCCGCTGCGCTGCGCCGCTTCGATCGGCGCGATGGCCCAGGCGCAGCCGGCGTGGCGCAGGTGCTGGCGCCAGTCGCCGGTCCAGCCCTCCAGTTCGTCCAGCGCCAGGGAGATGGAACCGCCGCGCTCCGCGTGGCCGCCGCGGATGGACTGGCCCAGGCGGAATGGCTGCGCTGCGTCGGGGTCGAGCTGCGCGATGTACACGTCGTGGTGCGGATCTTCCGCAGACGGCGCGATGTTGCGGATGCCCAGCGTGATCAGCATCGTGCGGGGATCCGCGCTGTCCGGCGCCACCGGCCGGCGAGTGGCAGGCCAGGGGCGCCGATGGTGGTCATGCCTTGCCGAGCACCTGCACCTGCACGTCGCCCAGCTGTACCACCTGGCCCGCGCGCACCTTGCAGGCCTTGCGCAGTTCGACCTCGCCATCCACGCGCACCTGGCCTTCGCTGATCACGGCCTTGGCGGCGCCGCCGCTGTCGCACAGGCCGGTCAGTTTCAACAGGTGCTTGAGTTCCACGTAGTCGCTTTCTAGCTGGAGATCGATGGTCTGCATTGGGGCTTGCTCGGAAATCGGCGCCCATTGTCGGTCATTCGCGGGCAAAACGCCCGCCATGTCGGCGGCTGGGGGCTGTCGCCGCTGCCGCAGCCCGCGGCGCCGCGCCTGCTGGAGGCGGCCGCGGTGGCCGGCGTCCGGCAGTGCGGAGAGGGTCACGCCTGAACGGTGTCGTTCACCTGCTTTCGACATGCGGCCCGGCAGGGCGCACAATAGGGGCTTCTTTGCGCCTGCCGGTTCTCTGCGGCGCCCCCGGAGTCTCCCATGTCCCAAGATACCCCCGCGCCGCTGCTGTTCGCAGATCTCGGCCTCTCCCCTGCTGTGATGAAGGCGGTCGCCGACGTCGGCTACGAGTCGCCGTCGCCGATCCAGGCCGCCACCATCCCGGCGCTGCTGACCGGCCGCGACCTGCTCGGCCAGGCGCAGACCGGCACCGGCAAGACCGCCGCGTTCGCGCTGCCGATCCTGTCGCGGCTGGATTTCGCTCAGCGCAAGCCGCAGGCGCTGGTGCTGGCGCCCACGCGCGAACTGGCGATCCAGGTGGCCGAGGCGTTCCATCGCTACGCCGCGGCGATCCCTGGCTTCCAGGTGCTGCCGGTGTACGGCGGCCAGCCCTACGTACAGCAGTTGTCGGCGCTCAAGCGCGGCGTGCACGTGGTGGTGGGCACCCCGGGGCGGGTGATCGACCACCTGGACCGCGGCACCCTGGACCTGTCCGAGCTGAAGACGCTGGTGCTCGACGAGGCCGATGAGATGCTGCGCATGGGCTTCATCGACGACGTCGAGGCGGTGCTGAAGAAGCTGCCGGAATCGCGCCAGGTGGCGCTGTTCTCGGCGACCATGCCGCCGGCGATCAAGCGCATCGCGCAGACCTATCTGAACGACCCGGCCGAGGTGATCATCGCCTCCAAGACCACCACCTCGGCCAACATCCGCCAGCGCTACTGGGCGGTGAGCGGGCTGCACAAGCTCGACGCGCTGACCCGGATCCTGGAGGTCGAACCGTTCGACGCGATGATCATCTTCGCCCGCACCAAGGCCGGCACTGACGAGCTGGCGCAGAAGCTGCAGGCGCGCGGCCTGGCCGCGGCGGCGATCAACGGCGACATCCAGCAGGCGCAGCGCGAGCGGGTGATCCAGCAGCTCAAGGATGGCAAGCTCGACGTCCTGGTCGCCACCGACGTGGCCGCGCGCGGCCTAGACGTGGAGCGGATCAGCCACGTGCTGAACTACGACATCCCCTACGACACCGAAAGCTACGTGCACCGTATCGGCCGCACCGGCCGGGCCGGGCGCAGCGGCGAAGCGATCCTGTTCGTCAGCCCGCGCGAGCGCGGCATGCTGCGCGCGATCGAGCGCGCCACCCGCCAGCCGATCGAGGAAATGCAGCTGCCCAGCGTGGACGCGGTCAACGACCAGCGCGTGAGCCGCTTCATGGAGAAGATCAGCGAGACCATCGCCGCCGGCGGCATCGACATGTACCGCGACCTGCTGCAGAAGTTCGAGGCCGAGAAGAACGTGCCGATGGTGGAAGTGGCCGCCGCGCTGGCGCGCCTGCTGCAGGGCGAGACGCCGCTGCTGCTGGCCCCGGACCGTCCGCGTTCGCCGCAGGGCGAACGCTTCGAGCGCCGCGAGCGGCCCGAGCGGGGCGAGCGCCCGGACCGTCCCCGGTTCGAGCCGAAGTTCGAGCGCGAGCCGCGTGCGCCGCGTCGCGACGACGGCGAGCGCCCGGCGCGTCCGGCCCCGGCCGCGCGTGGCGAGGATTTCGACTACCACCGCGACGTCGGCAGCTTCGAGGCGCCGCGCCGCGACAAGGCGCCGAAAGCGCCGCGCGGCGCGCCGGAAGTGGGCATGGAGACCTACCGCATCGAGGTCGGCCACCAGCATGGGGTCAAGCCGGCCAACATCGTCGGCGCGATCGCCAACGAAGCCGGGCTGGAGAGCAAGTACATCGGCCGCATCGACATCCACGACGACCATTCGGTGCTGGACCTGCCGGCGGACATGCCGCGCGAATTGCTGACGCACCTGAAGAAGGTCTGGGTGTCCGGCCAGCAACTGCAGATGCGCAAGCTCGAGGGCGACGATGCCGGCGGCGCGCCGTTCAAGCCGAAGTTCGCCCGTACCGGCAAGCCCGGCGGCAAGCCCAACGCCGCCGGCCCGCGCCCGGCCGGCCGCTTCGCCGCCGACCGCCCGCCGCGCAAGGGGCCGCCGAAGCGCTGAGAGGCCGGGAATAGGGAGTAGGGAATCGGGAATGGGGGGCGTCCCCGCTGCCGCTCCCTGCTGTCGTTCCCGACGCTAGCCATGGCCCAGCCGGCAGCAGCCCGCTGTTGCCATTCCCCATTCCCCATTCCCAGCTCCCAGCCCATGTCCGTCCGCCTCAACAAGCACATCGCCGAGACCGGTTTTTGCTCGCGCCGGGAGGCCGATCGGCTGATCGCCGCGCGCCGGGTCACCGTCAACGGCCAGCCGGGTGGGGTCGGTTCGGTGGTGGGCGAGGGCGACGAGGTCAAGGTCGACGGGCAGTCGCTGCGCGCGCGCGCCAAGGCCAAGAGCGGGCGCCGCCACGTCTACATCGCGCTGAACAAGCCGGTCGGGGTGACCTGCACCACCGAGAGCGCGGTCAAGGGCAACATCGTCGACTTCGTCGGCCACGAGCAGCGCATCTTCCCGATCGGGCGCCTGGACAAGGAGTCCGAGGGGCTGATCCTGATGACCAGCAACGGCGACATCGTCAACGAGATCCTGCGCGCCGAGAACCGTCACCAGAAGGAATACCTGGTGGCGGTGAACAAGCCGGTCACCGACGAATTCCTGCGCGGCATGGCGCGCGGGGTGCGCGTGCACGACCAGATGACCCTGCCGTGCCGCACCGCGCGGATCGCCAAGTTCGGCTTCCGCATCGTGCTGGAGCAGGGACTCAACCGGCAGATCCGCTTGATGGCCGCGGCGTTCGACTACCGGGTCACCCAGTTGCGCCGCGTGCGCATCGACAACATCAAGCTCGGCGCGCTGAAGCCGGGCCAGTGGCGCAATCTCACCGAGCAGGAACTGCGCGGCCTGCTGCCGCAGCGCCAGGAGTGGTAACCGCGTCGCAGTGTCGGCGGTCGGCTGCCGCCGCGCGGCCCAACCGTACAGGCGGCGCGCCCGCCAGGGCTGGCGTCCGCCGCGGATTTGGCCATACTGCGCAACGCGAACCATCGCCGCCGCCGGGTATTCCGTGATCAAGCCCCGCAAGCCCGACAACGAAGCCGCACGCCTGCAGGCGTTGCACGCATTGCAGATCCTCGACACCGAACCGGAAGCGTCCTACGACGATCTGGTCGGCATCGCCGCCAAGTTGTGCGACACGCCCTCGGCGCTGATCTCGCTGGTGGACGACGAGCGCCAGTGGCTGAAGGCGCAGCGCAACGTCTGCCTGTTGAGCACCGCACGCGACGAGTCGTTCTGCGGCCACACCATCCTGACCCCGGAGCAGGTCATGGTGGTCGCCGACGCCACCGCCGATGCGCGCTTCCAGCACAATCCGCTGGTCACCGAGGGCGGTGTGCGCTTCTACGCCGGCGCGCCGCTGCTGACCCGCGAGGGCCTGCCGGTCGGCACGGTGTGCGTGCTCGACAACCGTCCGCGCACCCTGCAGCCGGAACAACTGGCGGCGCTGCAGGCGTTGTCGCGGCAGGTGATGCAGCTGATCGAACTGCGCCGCAGCAGCCATGCGCTGGCGCTGCAGTTGCGCGAACGCGCCTGGTACGAGCAACAGCTGCTGCAGTACCAGGAATCGCTGGAATCGCTCAACGCCGAACTGCTGGAACAGGCGCGCACCGATCCGCTGACCGGCCTGCTCAACCGCCGCGCCTTCGCCACCGCGTTGATGATCCATGCCGAGGCGGCGCAGCCGGGTTCGGCGCCGCTCAGCGTGGCGATCCTGGATCTGGACTACTTCAAGAGCGTCAACGACCTGCACGGTCACGACAAGGGCGATGAGGCGCTGCTGGCGCTGGCCGACATGCTGCGCGCGCGCCTGCCGCCCGAGAGCGTCGTGGCGCGCTACGGCGGCGGCGAGTTCGCGCTGTTGCTGCCGGGGATGGACGCGGCGCAGGCCATGCGCGCCTGCGAGCGCCTGCGCCAGGATACCAGTCTGCTGCAGCTCGGCGTGCCGCTCACCGCCAGCATCGGCGTGGCCACGCTGCAGGGACGCGAAAGCGCCGAGGACCTGCTCAAGCGCGCCGCCCAGGGCCTGTACCAGGCCAAGCGTGCCGGCCGCGACTGCGTGTCGCTGGCGGCGTAAGTACGCCACGTCATTCCGGGACGATCCTCAGATTCCTCCTTGTTCTAGGGGAAAAATTCCCCCGCAGGGGTAGGCGCGTCGCCTCGCGAACGCAGACGACGCAGACGCTTTCGCGCCGTACTCTCACCCCAACCCCTCTCCCGGGGGGAGAGGGGCTAGTTCCCCAGCATGCCGCGCCCTTCGCGTTGGCCTGCGGTGATGCCGCAACTGCGCGGAGCGGGGCCAATCCCGACTCCCCAATCCCCAATCCCGAAGTGAGCGCCCCCGCGCTCACTCCACCAGGTTCTTCGCCTCGCAGGTGGCCAGCAGCTCCGGGTGCTGCACCGGACGCGTGCGGGTCAGCAGCGGATGCAGGAACACCGCGCCCAGGATCACTGCCACGCCGAGGTAGAACAGCCCGGTGAGCTGGCGCTGCTCGTCCAGCAGCACGATCGCGAACACGATCGCGTAGACCGGTTCCAGGTTGGTGACCAGTTGCACCGCGTAGGCGCTGAGCCGGCGCAATGCGACCAGGGCCAGGGCGAACGGCAGCAGCGTGCACAGCAGCGCCAGCGCCAGCAGCAGCGCGGTGTCGTGCAGGCTGGGCAGCACCAGCAAGGGCCCGCTCAACGCCGGCAGCACGAACGGCAGCAACGGCGCCAGCGCGGTCAGGGTCAGGGTGCCGGCGCCCAGTTCCAGCGCGGTCACGGTCAGCGGATCGGCATGGTCGACCAGGCGCTTGTTGAGCGAGCCGAAGGCCGCCACCAGCAGCGCCGACACCGCGCCGACGGCGACACCGGCGCGCATCCCGTGCGGTACCCCGCCGACCACCAAGGCCACGCCAGGCAGCACCGCCAGGCCGAAGGCCAGTTCGCTGGGGCGGAACGGCCTTTTCGCCACCCAGGGTTCGATCACCGCGGTGAACACCGGCGCCAGCGCGATGCAGGTCGCTGCGACCGAGGCGTTGGCCAGCTTGATCGCGCCGTAGAACGTGAGCCAGTGCAGGCCGACCAGGGCGCCGACGATGGCATAGCCCAGCGCCAGTTTCGGCGTCAGCGCCGCCAGTCCGCGCCACACCCGCGGCAGCAGCGCCAGCGCGGCCACCACCATCAGCATCCGCCACCACACCAGCGGCAGCGCGGGCAGGGTGATCAGCTTGCCGAGAATCGCGGTGATTCCCCACAGCAGGACGCAGAAATGGATTTGCAGCTGGGCTTTGGTGGTGGGGTGCATCGGCATCCGCGTATTGTCGCGCAAAGCGCGCCGCCACGGTCGCGGATCGCCACACGGGTCAGGCGTCTGGCACCGGCGGCGACGCGTTCCGCGCCATCCTGCGCGCATAGGCGGCGGTGAGCGGCGGCACCAGCAGCGCCGTCACCACCACCGAGGTCGCCACCAGTGCGGTCGCGGCCGGCGCGGTGGCCCGGAACTGCGGCGCCACCGCCGCCACCAGCGCGGGCGTGGCCACCGCCGCGCCGGCGGTGCTGGAGGCGGCGAGGCCGGCGCTGCCGTTGCCGCCGGCCAGCCAGCGATCGGCCAGCAGCAGCGGGATCCCGGTCGCCACCATCACCAGCAGGCCCAGCGCGACCCCGGCCACGCCGGCATGGGCGACCATGCGCAGGTCCAGGGTATTGCCCAGGGCGAAGGCGAAGAACGGGATCAGCGCCGGCACCGCACGCGCGAACAGGGCGCGCAGCGCCGGGTCCAGATTGCCGAGCGCGAAACCGGCCAGCAGCGGCAGCACCGCGCCGAGCAGCAGCCGCGGCTCGAAGTTGGCGACGCCGGCGGTGCCGAGGATCAGCATGGTCACCAGCGGCCCGGATTCCAGCGACATCAGCGCCATCGCGCCGGCCTCGCCGCGGCGGCCGTACTGCTGCATGAGCGCGGCGAACAGGCCGGCATTGGTCATGTCCATCGCCGCGACCAGTGCCAGCACCGACATGCCGCTCCAGATGCCGGAGACGATGCCACCCGGCGGCAACAGTCGCGCGGCGATCACCGCGGTCAGCCACGCCACCGCGATCTTGGTCAGCACCAGCACGCCGGAGGCGCGCAACACGCGGCCGCCGCTGCGCAGCCGGATCGAGGCGCCCAGGCAGAAGCACCACACCGCCAGGATCGGCACCAGCCCGCCGATCAGGCCCTGGGCGAAGGAGCCGAACCAGGCGCCGGCCTGCGGCCACACGGTGTGGCAGAGCGCGCCGAGCAGCAGCGGCGCCAGCATCATGCCGCCGGGAAGACGTTCGAGCGTGTGCTTGATCCGCATCGAGGGACTCCGCGTGTGCAGGCGCGGCCCGCGGCCGCGGCCCGGCAACGGCGCCGGACGGGCGGTGTTGTACCCCAGCGCGGCGACCGCGAGGTGTTGCCGGGTGCGCGCGCTCGGGGTCCGGTTCAGCCGTCTTGCGACCGCGGCGGCGACGGTCGCGCTTGCGCCGTGCCGGGCGTCGCGTACGCGTGGTCGAGCGCGTCACGCCTGTGCGGCGGACCCCAGCATCTTCAGCAGGGCCATCGCCGCGGCGGGATTACGCTCCTTGGCGGCGCTGATGAAGTAGACGAAGACCTCGCGCGGCGTGGTCTTGGCCACGGCCGTATCGGCGTGCGGCAGCGCCTGCGGATCCTCGCCGCGGCGCCAGGCTTGCGCGTGCGCGGCCCAGGCCTGCAGTTCCTTGGGCGGGTAGCCATGGGCGAGGTCGGCGCGACTGCGCATCAGCCGCGCATAGACGAAGTCGGCGCCCAGGTCGGCGAATGAGGGGAACTCGGGCGAATCGGTGAACACCGTGGCCACGCCGTGCCGGCGCGTCAGGTGCAGCAGTTCCGGTCCGACGCAGGCCGGATCGCGCACTTCCAGCACGTGGCGCAGCCGGTGTCCGCCGGCCTTGCGCGGCAGCAGGTCCAGGAACGCGGCCAGGTCGTCCAGGTCCAGGCGGTGGCCGTGCTCGAACTGCCACAGCAGCGGGCCGAGGCGGTCGCCGAGGCTGGCGATGCCGCCGACGAAATCCTCGATCTGCGTGCCGGCGCCGGCCAGCCGCCGCAATGCGGTGATGCGCTTGGGCGCCTTGGCCGAGAATAGGAAGCCCGGCGGCGTCTCGTCGCGCCAGCGCGCATAGGTCTCCGGCTTCTGCGCCCCGTAGTAGGTGCCGTTGATCTCGATGCTGGTGACGTGGCGGCTGGCGTATTCCAGCTCGCGGCGCTGCACCAGGCCCTGCGGATAGAACATGCCGCCGCGCCATGGTGCGTAGGTCCAGCCGCCGATGCCGACACGGATGCCGTCCGGCGCGGCCGGGGCGGAGTCGAAGAGGTCGTTCATGCGGGCGTGTCCGGCGGCAGGCGGGGGGCGATTGTGCCGCAGCGTGGCGTTGCGGGGTGTGGTCGTGGGCGTCAGTGGCCTGGTGGCGTCGCTGGGTGGTGCGCGGCGCGTGCCTGTGCCGCGTGTTCGTCGCCTGCGCGATGGCGTGCGCCATGCGTGCGTGCAGGGCGGGAATGACCGCCAACTCCGCTGGCCGCTGCGTGCGGGGTGGGCGTTGGCGGCAGGTGTCGCCACCCGCCTGGACGGTATCCGGCACTGCGTGGCGTCGCCGCGGCGCATCGTGGTTCTGCCGCAAACGGCCCGGCAGGCTCTACACTCGCCGGGACGCGCGCGCCGGTGTGCGGCCTTGGTTTCCCTTCTTCAGGAGCGACGCAGTTGAAGAGCATCTCGATGGGCTGCGGCCTGTTGCTGGCGATGAGCGCCACCGTGCAGGCGCAGACGCCTGTCCCCGCCGCGGCCCCCGCACCGGCCCCGGCCGCATTGCCGCCCGGGCTGAAGGATCTGGACGCGCAGGTGGAGCGCGTGCGCAAGCAGTTCGACGTGCCCGGCATCGCCATCGCCATCGTCAAGGACGGGCAGGTGGTGCTGGAGCGCGGCTATGGCGTGCGCGAACTCGGCAAGCCGGAACCGGTGGACGCGCAGACCCTGTTCGCCATCGCCTCCAATACCAAGGCCTTCACCTCCGCCGCGCTGTCGATCCTGGCCGACGAAGGCAAGCTCAAGCTCGAGGACCGGGTGGTGGACCACCTGCCGTGGTTCCAGATGTCCGACGCCTACGTCACCCGCGAAATGCGCGTGCGCGACCTGCTCAGCCATCGCAGCGGCCTGAGTCTGGGGGCGGGCGACCTGCTGTTCTGGCCGGCCACCAGTTACAGCAACGAAGAGGTGGTGCGGCGCCTGGCGCATGTGCCGCTGAAGGGCGGTTTCCGCGACCGCTACGCCTACGACAACATCCTGTACGCGGTGGCGCAGAAGCTGATCGAGCAGGTGTCCGGGCAGAGCTACGCCGAGTTCGTGCGCCAGCGCATCTTCGTACCGGTGGGCATGACCGGCGCGCGCATCAACAGCGACCACCTGCAGCCCGGCGACGAGGCCGCGGTCGGCCACGCCAAGTTCGACTTCCGCGAGCTGCGCACGGTGGCGCCGCTGACCTGGTCCAACAATTCCGGCGCCGGCGGCATCTACGCCAATGTGCACGACATGGCCAAGTGGATGCAGGTGCAGCTCGACGGCGGGCGCCTTCCGGCGGCCGATGGCCAGGCGCGGCAGCTGTTCAGTGCGCAGCGCCAGCAGGAGATGTGGCAGATGATCACGCCGATCGCGATCTCCGAGCCGAGCGTGCCGGAACTGCTGCCGGCCAGGCCCAATTTCGCCGGTTACGGCGAGGGCTGGAGCCTGAGCGACTACCGCGGTGCCAAGCTGGTCTGGCACACCGGCGGCTGGCCGGGCATGGTCTCGCGGTTGACCCTGGTGCCGGAGCGCAAGCTGGGCGTGATCGTGCTGACCAACCAGGAAGTCGGCGCCGCCTTCAACGCGATCACCCTGCGCGTGCTGGACGCCTACCTGGGCGCGCCGGCGACGGACTGGACCGCCGCCTACGCCAAGGCCGTGGCCAAGGCCGACGCCAATGCCGACGAGGACTGGGCCAAGCACGTCGCGGCGCGCGACGCCAAGTCCACCCCGTCGCTGCCGCTGTCCGGCTACGCCGGCACCTACCGCGACCCGTGGTACGGCGATGTGGTGGTACGCCAGCAGGGCAAGCGCCTGGAACTGCAGTTCAGCAAGACCGCGCAGCTGGTCGGCACCCTGGAGCACTGGCAGCACGACACCTTCATCGTGCGCTGGCGCGACCGCTCGCTCAATGCCGATGCCTTCATCAATTTCGCGCTCACGCCCGACGGCAAGGTACGCGAGGCGCGCATGCAGGCGATCTCGCCGCTGACCGATTTCAGCTTCGATTTCCAGGACCTGGTGCTGACGCCGGCGGAGTGACTGCTGGGAATCGGGAATGGGGAATAGGGAATGGTAGGAGCGGCTTCAGCCGCGACGTGCGTTCCCCGGTAAAGCCCCGTCGCGGCTGTAGCCGCTCCTTGTATCTGGACATGTCGCCCCTAAACAGGCGTCATGTCTTCCGACTGATCATCGGAGGAGGTGTGGGAGGTCCAGTCGCTCCTAAAGCTTCGAGCTTGCATCGTAGATCGGCTCCGCCCTCCACATGCTGGCCCTTGTGTGTCCGAACGGTATCCAGAGTCCGCCACCGGGCGTGAACTCGCATCGACAAGGCAGGACCGGGCCCAGCGCCGATCATGACCCTGACACGATGGAGGAATCGCCTATGTCTCCCGTCATCGGCATCGACGTCGCCAAACGCAGTTTCGATGTGGCCATCGAGCTGATCAATGGCAAGCACCGTACCAAGGCCAAGTTGTCCAACGATGCCAAGGGCTTCCAGGCCCTGCAGGCATGGCTGCAGACGCATGCCCAGCCCGATAGCTGGATCGCCATGGAGGCCACCGGCACCTACCATCAGGCGCTGGCCGAGTTCCTCCACGCACGCGGCTATCGGGTGTGCGTGCTCAACCCGGCGCAGACGGCCGCGTACGCACGCAGCCAACTCAGCCGGGTCAAGACCGATCGCAGCGATGCCAAGCTGATCGCCAGTTATGCCCTGCGTCACCGCGAGCAGTTACGCCGTTGGTCCCCTGATCCGCCGGCGCTCAAGCAGCTCAAAGCGCTGGTGCGCCGGCGCCAGGATCTGCAACAGATGCTGCAGATGGAGCGCAACCGGCTGGACGTCGCTCCGGCCCAGGTGAAGGACTCGATCCAGGTCCATCTGGCCGATCTGCAACACCACATCGCCCAGATCGAGCAGGCCATCGATGACCATATCGACCAGGATCCGACCTTGCGTGGGCAGCGCGAGCTGCTGGTGAGCATCCAGGGGATTGCCGACACCAGCGCGGCCTTGATGCTGGCCGAGCTTGGCGATGTGAGGCGCTTCGCCGATGCCTCGGCGGTGACCGCCTTCGCGGGCCTGAATCCGTGCCTGCAGGAGTCGGGCGAGCGCAAAGGCCGCGTCTGCATCTCGCGCACCGGCTCGCCCCGCTTGCGCGCGGGCCTGTTCATGCCGGCCCTGGTGGCCATGACCCACAACCCGATCATCCGGGCGCTGAAACAGCGGCTGAGCGAACGTGGAAAAACCGGCAAGCAGATCGTATGCGCCGCCATGCGCAAGCTCCTGCACCTGGCCTACGGGGTTCTCAAATCGGGCACGGCGTTCGATCCGAAAAGGGGCCTTGCCTGCTAGGGGGGAAGACGGTATCTACGAGGGAAAGCGATGCGCACGCGCAGCCGCTTTTGCGATTCCCCATTCTCCACTCCCCATTCCCAGCGTCACGAAGCGTGACGCCGAATACGCTACTC
>NZ_NKUH01000055.1:0-57634 GCF_009192895.1 Xanthomonas sp. LMG 12460
TGCAGAGCACCGCGCTGGGCTACTTCGCCTATGCACCGGGCGACCATGCCAGCGCGCTGGGCGCGCAGTCCTGGGCCAGCGGCGCCAACAGCACCGCGCTCGGCTACTACAGCACCGCGTTTGCGGCCGACAGCGTGGCGCTGGGCGCCAACGCGGTGGCGCGCCGGGCCAACACGGTCTCGGTCGGCGATGCCGGCAGCGAGCGGCAGGTCGTCAACGTCGCCGCGGGCACGCAGTCCACCGATGCGGTCAACCTCGCGCAGCTGGATGCGGTGCGCGCCACCGCCGAAAGCACCTCCAAGTTCTTCGCCCACAGCGGCGGCGGCACGGTCGGTGCCTATGCCGACGGCGCCGGCGCGGTGGCCGCCGGCGATGCGGCCAATGCTTACGGCAGCGGCGCGGCGGCGTTCGGCAGCGGCGCGGCGGCGATGGGCGATGACGCGGTGGCGCTGGGCAACGGCAGCACGGCCGGCGGCACCGGCGGCACCGCCATCGGCGGCCGCGGCCAGGCCTACGACCAGTACAACCAGCCGATCGTCGATGCCGACGGCAAGCCGGTGCTGGTCGGTGCCAATGCCGGCGAGAACGCCACCGCGCTCGGCGCGGGCGCGCAGGCGACGGGCAGCGTCGCCACCGCCACCGGCTACGGTGCGCAGGCCACCGGCGACCACAGCACCGCCGGCGGCTACAAGGCGCGTGCGACCGGCAACTACAGCCTGGCGCAGGGCGACAACGCCTGGGCCAGCGGCGAGGACGCCAGTGCGGTCGGCGCCTACGCCTGGGCGACGGCCGATGGCGCGTCGGCGTTCGGCACCTCGGCCTGGGCCACCGGCACCAATGCCTCGGCGTTCGGTACCGGGGCGTGGGCCAGCGGCAGCGGCGCCACCTCGATCGGCTTCAACAGCTGGGCGCCGGGGCTGAGCGCCACCGCGGTCGGTCGCGGCGCGTTCGGCTACGGCAACTACAGCGTGGCGCTGGGCTTCCAGGCGCTGGGCAACCAAGTCAACACCATCGCCATCGGCACCAACACCGTGGCCGACGCGGAAAGCGCGATCAGCATCGGTGCCGGCAGCGAGGCCACCGCCGCCAATGCGGTGGCGCTGGGTGCCGGGGCGGTCGCCGACCGTGCCTACAGCGTGTCAGTGGGCAGCGCCGGGCAGGAGCGGCAGATCACCAACGTCGCTGCCGGCACCGAGGCCACCGATGCGGTCAACGTCGCGCAGCTGGATGCGGTGAAGCAGGCCGCGGCAGCGACCAGCAAGTACTTCCAGGCCAGTGGCAGCGCCGACAGCGATGCCGGCGCCCTGGTCGACGGCGACAATGCGCTAGCGGCCGGCGAGGCCGCCAACGCCACCGCCGACGGCGCCACTGCGCTCGGCGGCGGCGCCAATGCCGTGGCCGCCGGGGCGACCGCGATCGGCTTCAATGCCGTCTCCAGCGGTGTCGATGCGGTTGCGCTGGGCAACAGCAGCCAGGCGTCGGGCGAGAACAGCATCGCCATCGGCAGCAACGCCCAGGCCAGCGAGATCGGCGCCACCGCCAGCGGCGCCGGCGCGCAGGCCAGCGGCACCTATGCCACCGCCACCGGCAACGAAGCGGTGGCCTCGGACAACCAGGCCACGGCCACCGGCTTCCGCAGCGCTGCCTCGGGCATCGGCGCCACCGCGCTGGGCGGCTACAGCGAGGCCACGGGCTATCTGTCCTCGGCGCTGGGCTATGGTGCGCTCGCTTCGGGCAGCTACGGCACCGCGGTCGGCGTGTCCTCCACCGCGTCCGGCAGCAGCAGCGTGGCGGTGGGCGAGTACAGCGTGGCTTCCGGCGAGGAGAGCGTGGCGGTCGGCGGTACTTCGTTCTTCGGCCTGATCCCGGCCGAGGCCTCGGGCGCCAACAGCGCGGCGTTCGGTGCCGGTGCCGGTGCCACCGCCGACTTCAGCAGCGCGCTCGGCAGCCTCAGCTACGCCAGCGCCGACAGCGCCAGTGCGTTCGGCTACGGCGCCTACGCGTCCGGCGTCAACAGCGTGGCCCTGGGCGCGAACTCCGAAGCGGCGCGCGACAACACCGTCTCGGTGGGCAGCGCCGGCAAGGAGCGGCAGATCACCAGCGTCGCCGCCGGAACCGAAGCCACCGACGCAGTCAATGTCGCGCAACTGAACGAGGTGAAGCAGTCCGCCGACGCCACCGGCAAGCAGTTCAAGGCCAACGGCGGCAGCGACCCGGCCGACGATGTCGGCAGCTACGTGGAGGGCAATTACGCCACCGCCGCCGGCGAAGCCAGCAACGCCTACGGCACCGGTGCCTCGGCCTTCGGCAGCGGCGCGCTCGCGGGTGCCCGCTACGCCACCGCGTCCGGCTACAACGCCACCGCCACCGGCGAATCCAGCACCGCGATCGGCGGCTCGCTGTACTACACCGACGCGTCCGGCAACGTGCTGCTCGACGGCACCACCACCGCCAGCGCCGCCGGCGCCACCGCGCTGGGCGCGGGTGCGCAGGCCAGCGGCACGTTCAGCAGCGCCAGTGGCGCCGGTGCCGTCGCCAGCGGCCTGCAGGCCACGGCCGACGGCTACAAGGCCAACGCCGGTAGCGACTACAGCACCGCGGTCGGCGCCTTCAGCGCCGCCAGCGGCACTCGCACCAGCGCGTTCGGTTACGGCGCGGCGGCGGCGGGCAACTACGCCTCGGCGCTGGGCTGGGGCAGCACCGCCTCCGGCGCCTATGCCGCGGCGCTGGGCTACAGCGCCCGCGCCACCGGCGAGGATGCGACCGCGCTCGGCGCCTCGGCCTGGGCCACCGCGGCGCAGACCACCTCGGTCGGCCAGTTCGCCTGGGCTACAGCGCAAGGCGGCACCGCGATCGGCCAGAACGCCTTCGCCTACGGTGGCACCAATGCCACGGCGCTGGGCATCAACGCCTCGGCCAGCGGCGCCGGCAGCGTCGCTCTGGGTTCGGGCGCGCGCACCAGCGAAGCCAACGTGGTGTCGGTGGGTGGGGGCAACGGCGTCACCGCGCCGGCCACGCGCCGCATCACCAACGTCGGCGCGGCGGTCAACGCCACTGATGCGGTGAACAAGGCGCAGCTGGACGCGGTGGCTACCGCGGCCGGCGACACCAGCGCGCGCTTCCAGAGTTCCGGCACCGCGGTGGCCAGCGCCAGCGGCGTGGACAGCACCGCGGCCGGTGCCGGCGCCACCGCCAGCGGCCTGCGCAGTTCCGCGCTGGGCGTGGGCAGCGTCGCGGCCGGCGCCGGTGCCACCGCCAACGGTGCCGGCAGCTCGGCGACCGGTGCGCGCAGCACCGCGATCGGCCTGCAGACCAATGCGATCGGCGAGAACGGCGTGGCGATGGGCTACAACAGCTTCGTCCGCAACAGCGGTAGCAACGGCGTCGCGCTCGGCGCCAATGCCGGCGTCTCGGCGGACAACGCGGTGGCGCTCGGTGCCGGTTCGCGGGTGTACGAGGCCGACACCGTGTCGCTGGGCAGCGGCAACGGCCGTGGCGGCCCGGCGACCCGACGCATCGTCAACCTGACCGCCGGCAGCGTCGCCGCCGGCAGCACCGACGCGATCAACGGCGGCCAGCTGTACCAGTCGCTGAGCAACATGGCCACGTTCCTGGGCGGCGGCGCCGGACTCGGCGCGCAGGGCCTGTTCGTGGCGCCGACCTACGTGATCCAGGGCGCCAGCTACAACAACGTCGGCGCGGCACTGGCGGCGCTGGACGGCAAGGTCAGCGAACTGGATGCGCGCACCGGCGGCAGCGGCACTGCGGCACGCAGCGCGCGCATGGTCGGCACCAGTGCGGTGGCCGCGCAGGCCACCGAAGCGGCGCCTGCGGCGTCGGCCGCGACCGCTGCAACTACGGCGGCGGCGACGCCGGTGTCCGGCAGCATCGGCACCGCGCAGGTCGGCGAAAGCACGGCGGTCGCCTCCAGCGCCACGGCGGTGGGGACCGCCGCGCGCGCCAACGACGTCACCGGCACCGCCATCGGTGGCAGCGCCTACGCGCATGGCCCCAACGACACCGCGATCGGCAGCAACGCCAAGGTCAATGCCGACGGCAGCACCGCGGTGGGCGCCAACAGCCACATCGCGGCGGTGGCGACCAACGCGGTGGCGATGGGCGAGGGCGCCAGCGTCAGCGCGGCCTCGGGTACCGCCCTCGGCCAGGGCGCCAGCGCCACCGCGCAGGGGGCGGTCGCCCTGGGGCAGGGGTCGGTGGCCGATCGTGCGCAGACGGTCTCGATCGGCAGCGCCGGCAACGAGCGCCAGCTCGCCAACGTCGCCGCAGGCACCCAGGCCACCGATGCGGTCAACAAGAGCCAGCTCGACAACGGCGTGGCTACGGCCAAGTCGTACACCGATGCGCGCTTCGGCACCATGGCCGACAGCTTCGAGGTACTGCGCGGCGACGTCGATGCGCGGTTGCGCGACCAGGACCGCCGCATCGACCGCCAGGGCGCGATGAGCGCGGCCATGCTCAACATGGCCACCAGCGCCGCCGGCATCCGCACCCAGAACCGGGTCGGTGCCGGCATCGGCTTCCAGAACGGCGAGTCGGCGCTGTCGGTGGGCTACCAGCGCGCATTCAGCGACCGCGCCACGGTGACCATCGGCGGTGCCTTCAGCAGCGACGACAGCTCCATCGGCATCGGTGCCGGTTTCGGCTGGTGATCCATCGCGGACGGCGGCGCGTGCCGCCGTCCGCCACGCAATGGCCTGAGGGGGCAGACCACAGGACCTTGGCTGGGCCGGCCAACGGATTCGGAAAAAGGGAGTTTTACGGCCGCAACTGTCGCCTGATCCACGAAACTTTGAAGAGGACGTCAACGTGATCGACAAGCAAAACCTTCGTATCAATGCCATCGCCGCCGCCATGCTGGCGATGTCGCTGGGAGCCTCGAGCGCGATCGCGGCCAGCGCCTCGGCGCCGCTGCCGGTCAAGGAACCGGGCAGGTCCGCGCCGGCCGATGCGGTGACCTCCAACCGCATCCTGGTGCGCTACAACGCCGGCACCGCCGCGGCCAGCGACCGCAGCGCCAAGCTGTCGACGGTGCAGTCGGCGGTGGGCCGTGCCAGCCTCGGCGGCAGCAACGGCATTTCGCGCGCGGCCGCGGCCAGCGTGCGCGCCGAGTATGTGCGGACCCTGGGCATCGGCGCGGACCTGATCCGCCTGACCGGCAAGCTGAGCAAGGCCGACCTGGACAAGGTGGTGGCGGAGATCGCCGCCGACCCGACGGTGAAGTACGCGCAGGTCGACGCCAAGCTGCGGCCGGTCGACGTGCTGCGGGCCAAGACGCAGGTGCAGCCGCAGTTGGTGCCCAACGATCCGCTGTACGCGCAGTATCAGTGGCACTACAGCAACGCCACCGGCGGCATCAACCTGCCGGCCGCGTGGGACGTGTCCAAGGGCGACGGTGTCGTCGTCGCGGTGCTCGATACCGGCATCCTGCCGAATCACCCGGACGTGGCGGTGAACCTGCTGCAGGGCTACGACTTCATCTCCGACAAGGAGGTCTCGCGGCGTCCGACCGACGCCCGCGTGCCGGGCGCGCTGGACTACGGCGACTGGGTGGAGAACGACAACGAGTGCTACGCCGGCTCGGTGGCCGAGGACAGCTCCTGGCACGGCAGCCATGTCGCCGGTACCGTCGCCGAAGCGACCAACAACGGCATCGGCATGGCCGGCGTGGCGCCCAACGCCACCGTGCTGCCGGTGCGCGTGCTCGGCAAGTGCGGCGGCTACACCTCCGACATCGCCGACGCCATCGTCTGGGCCTCGGGCGGCACCGTGTCCGGCGTGCCAGCCAACCAGAACCCGGCCGAGATCATCAACATGAGCCTGGGCGGCGGCGGCGCCTGCGACAGCGCCACCCAGGACGCGATCAACGGTGCGGTGTCGCGCGGCACCACGGTGGTGGTGGCCGCCGGCAACAACACCGCCAATGCCGCCAACTTCAGTCCGGCCAGCTGCGACAACGTGATCGCGGTCGGCGCCACCCGCATCACCGGCGGCATCACCTACTACTCCAACTTCGGCGCCAAGGTGGACCTGTCCGGTCCGGGCGGCGGCGGCAGCGTCGACGGCAACCCGGGCGGCTACATCTGGCAGAACGGCTACAGCGGCGCGACCACGCCGACCTCCGGTAGCTACACCTACATGGGCCTGGGCGGCACCTCGATGGCCTCGCCGCACGTGGCCGCGGTGGCCGCGCTGGTGCAGAGCGCGCTGATCGCCGCGGGCAAGGCGCCGCTGACCCCGGCGGCGCTGGAGACGCTGCTCAAGCAGACCGCGCGTCCGTTCCCGGTGTCGATCCCGTCCAGCACCCCGATCGGCACCGGCATCGTCGACGCCAAGGCCGCCCTGGCCAAGGCGCTGGAAGAGCCGTGCGATCCGGCCACCGAGCAGTGCGCGCCGCCGGCGACCGCGCTGACCAACAAGGTGGCGGTGGCGGGCCTGGCCGGTGCCGCGGGCAATGAGGCGCTGTACAGCTTCGAGGCCAAGGCCGGTGCGGTGCTGAGCTTCCTCACCTACGGCGGCAGCGGCAATGTGTCGCTGTATGTGAGCTTCGGCAAGGAGCCGGGCACCGGCAACGCCGACGCCAAGTCGACCCGTCCGGGCAACAACGAGACGGTGCGCTTCACCGCGCCGCAGGCGGGCACCTACTACATCAAGCTGGTCGGCGAGAGTACCTACAACGGCGTCAGCCTGGTCGCGCGCCAGTAAGCGTACGCGGCGCAGGGAAGCGCCATGCGGTTCCAGGAAACCCGGCTCCGGCCGGGTTTCCTGCATCTGCGGGCAGCGCCGTGTCGGCCCACTCCGCGACCGCGGCAGCGCGCAACGCAACTGCCCAGCGTGTCCTGCCAGGATGTCAGGCCGATGACCGTGGCGGGCCTGTCGGTGCCGGTCCGTTGGCCGCCCGGTAGACAGCGGCGGGGGAGTGCGCCGGATTCGGCGTCGGGTCATGCCGAACTGCTAAAGTCGCACGGTCATCTGGGAGGGATCGCGTGAATGCGCTCGTGAAGGACACTGCCGTCGCCGTGGAGACGCCCGAAACCCGCATCATCGCGGCGTTGCTGGCCAAGGGCCGGCTCAAGGACGGCGACCTGGCGCGCGCGCGGCAATTGCAGCGCGAGTCCGGCGGCAGCCTGCTGGCGCTGCTGGCGCGCCTGGGCCTGGTCTCCGAGCGCGACCATGCCGAGCTCAGCGCCGAAGTCCTGGGCCTGCCCCTGCTCGACGCCAAGCAGCTGCCGGCCACCGCGCCGGAGAGCCTGCCCGAGGCGCAGCCGCTGTCGCTGCGCTTCCTCAAGCAGTTCCATGTGTGTCCGCTCGGCGAGCGCGACGGCGTGCTGGAACTGTGGACGGCCGATCCGCACGACGCCTATGCCGCCGACGCGGTGCGCCTGGCCACCGGCCTGCAGGTGCTGCCGCGGGTCGGCCTGCGCTCGGAGATCGACGACCTGATCGAGCGCTGGTTCGGCCAGGGTCGCAGCGCGATGGGCGCGATCGTGGAAACCGCCGACGGCGACAGCGTCGCCGCCGACGACATCGAGCACCTGCGCGACCTGGCGTCCGAGGCGCCGGTGATCCGCCTGGTCAACCTGGTGATCCAGCGCGCGGTGGAACTGCGCGCCTCGGACATCCACATCGAACCGTTCGAGAGCCGGCTGAAGGTGCGCTACCGCGTCGACGGCGTGCTGATCGACGGCGAGAGCCCGCCGGCCAACCTGACCGCGGCGGTGATCAGCCGCATCAAGATCATGGCCAAGCTCAACATCGCCGAGCGCCGCCTGCCGCAGGACGGCCGCATCATGCTGCGGGTGCAGGGCAAGGAACTGGACCTGCGCGTGAGCACCGTGCCCACCGCGCATGGCGAGAGCGTGGTGATGCGCCTGCTCGACCGCGAGACCGTGGTGTTCGACTTCCACCGGCTCGGCTTCACCGACGCGTTCCTGCCGCAGTTCCGCAAGGTGCTGGAGCAGCCGCACGGCATCCTGCTGGTCACCGGCCCCACCGGCTCGGGCAAGACCACCACGCTGTACACCGCGCTGAGCCAGCTCAACACCGCCGACGTCAAGATCATTACCGTCGAGGATCCGGTCGAGTACCAGATCGAGGGCATCAACCAGATCCAGGCCAAGCCGCAGATCGGTCTGGACTTCTCGCATGCGCTGCGCAGCATCGTGCGCCAGGATCCGGACATCATCATGATCGGCGAAATGCGCGACCTGGAGACGGCGCGCATCGCCATCCAGTCCGCGCTGACCGGCCACCTGGTGCTGTCGACCCTGCACACCAACAACGCCGCCGGCGGCATCACCCGCCTGCTCGACATGGGTGTGGAGGACTACCTGCTGACCTCCACCATCAACGGCATCCTCGCCCAGCGCCTGGTGCGGCGGCTGGAGCCGACCCATGCCGAGCGCTATGCGGCCTCGCCGGAGGAGATCGAGAAGTTCGAACTGCGCCGGCTGCAGCCGGAAGGCGAGATCTTCCTGTACCGCCCGCGGCCCTCGGCGATCGCGCCGACCGGCTATGTCGGCCGCACCACCATCATGGAATTCCTGGTGATGAACGACGTGCTGCGGCGCGCGGTGATGCGCCACGCCGGCATGGGCGAGATCGAGCAACTGGCGCGCGAGGCCGGCATGCGCACCATGTACGAGGACGGCCTGGCCAAGGCACTCAGCGGCCAGACCACGATCGAGGAAGTGCTGCGCGTGACGGAGGAAACCTGATGCGCGCGGCGTGCGCTCCGGCGATGACGACGTGTCGCTGCGCCATGCGCCGGCGGTCCGCGCTCGGGAACGCATGGACCGCGCACGACGCGCGTTCCCATTCCCGATTCCCCATTCTCCAGTCCCAGCTTCAGTCCTGATGCCCCTCTATCGCTACAAGGCCCTGGACTCGCACGGCGAGGTCCTGGAAGGGCAGATGGAAGCCGCCAGCGAGGCGGAGGTGGCGCTGCGCCTGCAGGAGCAGGGGCATATGCCGATGCAGGCCCGGCTCGCCGCCGAAGGCGGCGGCACCTCGCTGCGCGGGTTGTTCCGGCCCAAGCCGTTCGACGGCGCGGCGCTGGTGCAGTTCACCCAGCAGCTGGCGACGCTGCTCGGCGCCGGCCAGCCGCTGGATCGCGCGCTGTCGATCCTGCTCGAACTGCCCGAGGACGAGCGTTCCAAGCGCACCGTCGGCGACATCCGCGACGCGGTACGCGGCGGCGCGCCGCTGTCCACCGCGCTGGAGCGCCAGCACGGGCTGTTCTCGCGCCTGTACATCAACATGGTGCGCGCCGGCGAGGCCGGCGGCAGCCTGCACGACACCCTGCAGCGCCTGGCCGAGTACCTGGAGCGCAGCCGCGAACTGCGCGGACGGGTGATCAACGCGCTGATCTATCCGGCGATCCTGGTCAGCGTGGTCGGCTGCGCGCTGCTGTTCCTGCTCGGCTACGTGGTGCCGCAGTTCGCACAGATGTACGAGAGCCTGGACGTGGCCCTGCCGTGGTTCACCCAGGCGGTGCTGAGCGTGGGCCTGTTCGTGCGCGACTGGTGGATCGTGCTGCTGGTGGTGCCCGGGGTAACCGTGCTGGCGGTGGATCGCAAGCGCCGCGACCCCGCGTTCCGTGCCAGCTTCGACGCCTGGCTGCTGCGCCAGCGCTTCGTCGGCGTGCTGATTTCGCGGCTGGAGACCGCGCGCCTGACCCGTACCCTCGGCACCCTGCTGCGCAACGGCGTGCCGCTGCTGGCGGCGCTGGGCATCTCCCGCAACGTGCTGTCGAACCTGGCGCTGACCGCCGACGTCGGCGCCGCCGCCGACGACGTCAAGAACGGCCATGGGCTGTCGGCGTCGCTGTCCAAGGGCAAGCGCTTCCCGCGCCTGGCGCTGCAGATGATCCAGGTCGGCGAGGAATCGGGCGCGCTCGACATCATGCTGCTGAAGACCGCCGACACCTTCGAGCAGGAGACCGCGCAGGCCATCGACCGCCTGCTGGCGGCGATGGTGCCGGCGATCACCCTGGTCCTGGCCTCGGTGGTCGGCCTGGTGATCATCTCCGTCCTCGTCCCCCTCTACGACCTCACCAATGCGATTGGGTGAGGCCATGCGCTTGCGAACCGCAGGTTCGCGCATGGCCGAACGCCCGGCCATGGATGGCCGGGCCGGTCTCTCCGGAGCCGGTAATGCGACGCCATGGACGGCAGCGGCCTTGCCTGCTGCGTCCGCGCGGCGCGCCATGGCGCATGTGGCGCCGAACGCCCGGCCAGGGATGGTCGGGCCGGTGGTTCCGGCGCTCGTAGTGCTGCGCCACGGATGGCAGCGCGTGCGTCTGGCGCAGCGGATCAATGAATCGAAGGAGGCCATGCGCTTGCGAACCGCAGGTTCGCGCATGGCCGAACGCCCGGCCATGGATGGCCGGGCCGGTCTCTCCGGAGCCGGCAATGCGACGCCATGGACGGCAGCGGCCTTGCCTGCTGCGTCCGCGCGGGGCGCCATGGCGCATGTGGCGCCGAACGCCCGGCCCCGTCCGGGCCTCGGGCGACTGCCGCGGAATGTGACGCCGCGCGGTCCCGGTCGGGAACCTTCCGCCGCCGCCCCTGTCCCATTGCCAGCGGCGCCGCGCGCGCCGGCCGCGGCCGTGCGTGCGAGCGGCGCGGATCCTCCACCGCCCGGCGTGACGGCGTGCGTGACGCGCCGCTGTACCGCCGGCCGCCGCCGGCTGCCATCGTCACTGTGTTCGGCTACATAGGTCTTCCACCGCAAGGATCCGATGCAATGCGCACTCTTCGCCGCTCCCTGACCCGTTCCCCGTCCGCCGCACGCCAGGCGGGCATGAGCCTGCTGGAAATCATCATCGTCATCGTGCTGATCGGCGCGGTGCTGACCCTGGTCGGCAGCCGCGTGCTCGGCGGCGCCGACCGCGGCAAGGCCAACCTGGCCAAGTCGCAGATCCAGACCCTGGCCGGCAAGGTCGACAACTACCAGCTCGACACCGGCAAGCTGCCGTCCAAGCTCGACGACCTGGTCACCGCGCCGGGCGGCGTCAGCGGCTGGCTCGGTCCGTACGCCAAGCCGGCCGAACTGAACGACCCCTGGGGCCACCCGATCGAATACAAGGTGCCCGGCGAAGGCCGGCCGTTCGACCTGATCAGCCTGGGCAAGGACGGCCAGCCCGGCGGCAGCAGTTACGACGCCGACATCAAGTACGAGTGATCCGACGCCGTGATCCGGGCCCCTGCCGGCGCGCTGCGCTTCGGCGTGCCGGCGTGCGCGCCGGCTGCGCGTGCGCGCATGCGCGGCGTGTCGCTGCTGGAGATGCTGCTGGTGGTGGGCCTGATCGCGATCGCCGCGCTGCTGGCGGCCTCGGTGCTGACCGGCGGCATCGACGGCATGCGCCTGCGCTCGGCGGCCAAGGAGATCGCCTCGCAACTGCGCTACACCCGCGCCCAGGCGATCGCCAGCGGCCAGCCGCAGCGCTTCCTGATCGATCCGCAGGCGCATCGCTGGCAGGCGCCCAACGGCCGCCACGGCGAGATCCCGCCGTCGCTGACGATCCGCTTCACTGGTGCGCGTCAGGCGCAGCGCCGCGACGGCGAGGGCGCGATCCAGTTCTTCGAGGACGGCGCCTCCACCGGCGGGCGCATCGACCTGCAGGCGCGCCAGGCGCGCTGGCGCGTCGACGTGACCTGGCTGACCGGCGAAGTCACGGTCGGGCGCGCACCGGACCAGGCGGGCCCATGAACCGCCAGCGCGGCTACACCCTGATCGAGGTGATCGTGGCGTTCGCGCTGCTGGCGCTGGCGCTGACCCTGCTGCTGGGCTCGCTGTCCGGCGCCGCACGCCAGGTGCAGCGTGCCGACCAGTTGAGCCGCGCCACCCTGTACGCGCAGTCGCTGCTGGCGGCGCAGGGCGTGGAGCAGCCGCTGCAGCCGGGACGCAGCCAGGGCACGCTGGATCAGGGTCGCTACCGCTGGACCCTGGACGTGGCGCCCTACGCCGACCCGCGGCGGCCGCCCGATGCCGCGGTGACGCCGGGCGCGCCGACCTTGCTGCAATTGACCCTGCAGGTGCGCTGGGGCGATGCGCCGGCGCAGGCGCTGCAGTGGAAGACCCTGCGCCTGGTCGCCCCGCAAGGCAACGGGGTGCCGCAATGATCACGCGCGCGCCGCCGCGCGCCACCGCGCGCGGCTTCACCCTGATCGAAGTGCTGCTGGCTACGGTGCTGCTGGTCGGTGGCCTGACCCTGGCCTTCGCCACGCTGCGCTCGGCGATGGCGATCAGCGGCCGCGGCGAGGCGATCGCCGGACGCAGTGAACGCATGCGCGCGGTCGAAGGCTTCCTGCGCCGGCGCCTGAGCGGCGCGCAGTCGCTGCCGCTGGATATCGACACGCACACGCTGCAGCCGGTGCGTTTCGTCGGCGAACCGCAGCGCATGCAGTTCGTGGCCGATCTGCCCGAGTACCTCGGCCGCGGCGGCCCCTACCTGCACGACCTGCGGGTCAGCGGCGAGGGCGACCATCGGCAACTGGCGATCGCGCTGGTGCAGGTGCAGGCCGGCAAGCAACTGCCTGAGACCCCGCCACGCCCGCCCGAGCCGCTGGCGCGCGACCTGCGCGAGGTGCGCTTCCGCTACCGCGGCCTGGACCCGGAGCGCGGCACCATCGGCCCCTGGCAGGAGCGCTGGGAGCGCACCGACACGCTGCCGCTGCTGGTCTCGATCGAGTTGCGCAGCGGCGACGGCACGGCGTGGCCGCCGCTGGTGGTGGCGCTGCGCCAGGCCGGTGGCGCGGAGATGCGGCAATGAGCGCGACGCATCGCCACCGCGGCGCCGCGCTGGTGCTGGTGCTGTGGCTGATCGCGCTGCTGACCGCGCTGATCGGCGCGTTCGCGCTGACCGCGCGCACCGAGAACCTGCAGGGCAAGGTGCTCGGCGACGGCGCCGAGGCGCAGGAGCGCGCCCGCGCCGGCCTGGAATACGCGCTGACCCGGCTCGCCGGCACCCCTACGCAGCCGGGCTGGCGTGCCGACGGCCGGCGCTACCGCTGGCAGTACGAGGGCGCCACCGTCGACCTGCGGGTCACCGACGAGAGCGGCAAGGTCGATCTGAACATGGCCGATGCGCAACTGCTGGCGGCGCTGGTGCGCGCGGTCGGCGAGGATCCGCAGCGCGCCGAGCGCATCGCCGCGGCGATCGTGGACTGGCGCGATCCCGACAACCTGACCCAGCCCAACGGCGCCGAGGATCCGGACTATGCCGCCGCCGGTTTGCCCTACGGCGCCAAGGATGCGCCGTTCGAAAGCCTGGCCGAGCTGCAGCTGGTGCTGGGCATGGACCCGGAGCTGTACGCCAAGCTGCTGCCCAACCTGACCCTGTACGGTGGGGTGTCGCGGCCGACGCCGGACTTCGCGCCGGGGCCGGTGCTGACCGCGCTCGGCCTGGACGCGCAGCAGGTGCTGGCGCAGCGCGAACGCACCGACCAGACCCAGCTCGGCATGGTCGGCATGGGCGGTGGCGGCACCTACAGCATCGAAAGCCGGGCGCGGCTGGGCAATGGCCGCGAGGGCGTGTTGCGCGCGGTGGTGCGCCCAGGCTCGTCGGCGCTGCCGGGCTCCGCCTACACTGTGTTGCGTTGGGAAGAAGGAACGACGGTGCGATGACGGCGTGGCGCGACACGATGGACAAACTTGGCGTACGCATCGCCCCCGGTGCGGGCGGGCTGCTGGCCTGGTGGCAGCGCTCGCTGATGGCGTGGCTGCCGCCGCGCTGGCAACTGCAGCTGGGCTGGTCGCAGGCGCGGCTGCTGCTGTGGCGCGAGGGCGAGCAACTGATGCTGGCGCGGCAGGTCGAGTCCGAACTGGGCGCGCCGCTGGCGCTGCCGTGGCCGCTGCTGCCCGACGAACTGGAGGCGCTGCTGGGGCCGCGCCTGGCGGCGCTGCCGCGGGTGTGGCTGTTGCCGGCCGAGGCGGCGTTGCAACGCCATCTGCGCCTGCCGGCGGCGGCCGCCGAGCACCTGCGCGAGGTGGTGAAGTTCGAGATCGACCGGCAGACCCCGTTCCAGGCCGACCAGGTGATCTACGACGTGCGCGCCGACGGTCGCCGCGACGACGCCCAGCTCGACGCCGAACTGGTGGTGGCCCCGCGCCGCGTGCTGGACGACCTGCAGGCCAGCGCCGGCGCGCTGCGCCCGACCCTGGCCGGCATCGACGTCGCCGGCAGCGATGGCGCGCCGCTGGGAGTGAATCTGCTGCCGCAGGAACAGCGCCACCGCCGCGCCGACCCGATGCGGCGCTGGAACGCGATCCTTGCCGCCACCGCGCTGCTGGCGCTGTGCGCGGCCGGCTGGCAACTGTTGGACAACCGCCGCGATGCGCTGGAGCACCTGCGCACCCAGGTGGACAGCGGTGCGCAGCGCGCGCGCGCAGTCGCCGCGCAGCGCCAGCAGCTGGTCGATCTGGTCGAAGGCGCCGCGTTCTTCGACCAGTTGCGTGCCGAGCGCCCGGCCTCGGTGGAGGTCTGGAACGAATTGAGCAAGCGCCTGCCGGAGGGCACCTATCTGGAGAAGTTCTCGATCGAGGGCAACCAGTTGCAGTTGATCGGCCTCAGCAGCGAAGCCTCGTCGCTGGTCGGGCGGCTGGAAGGTTCGCCGCTGTGGCGCACGCCCTCGCTGACCGGCGTGTTGCAGGCCGACCCGGGCAGCCACCGCGACCGCTTCACCCTCACCGCCGAGCTGGCCGGGACCAAGCGCAAGGAGGCCGCCGATGCCGGTGCAGGTCGATAAGCGCGACCGCTGGCTGGCGCTGGGCCTGCTGCTGGCGGCGCTGGCGCTGGGCTACCTGGTGCTGGTGCATCCGTGGTGGACCGTGCCGATGCGCGAGGTCGATGCGCAGATCCAGGAACTGCAGCAGCGCGAACTGCGCGTGCGCATGCAGTTGCAGCAGGCGCCGCAGGTGGCGCAACGGCTGCAGCAGGCGCAGCGCGAACTGACCACGCGCCCGGGCTTCCTGCGCGAGACGTCGGCCGAACTGGCCTCGGCCGGCCTGGTGCAGCGCCTGGAAAGCGCGGTGGCCACGGCCAGTCCCGGCAACCGCAGTTGCGCGATCAGCAACCGCTCGCCGCTGGCCGCCGACAACCGCAGCGATCGCTTCACCCGCGTTGCGGTGCAGGTGCGTCTGCGCTGCGGCACGCCGGAGCTGGCGGCGGTACTGCATGCGCTGGAAAGCGGCACGCCGGCGCTGTTCATCGACAACCTCAACGTGATGGCGCAGCGCTACCAGCTCTCGCCGGGCGAGAGCGGCAACGGCCTGGACGTGGCCTTCGAACTGGCCGGCTACCTGCGCCCGAACGCGATGCCGGCGCCGCCAGCGGCGTCCGCCACACCGGACCCGTCGGCAGCAGCGGCCCCCGCCGCGGCCACGCCGGTGATGAACGCCGGCGGTTCCGCCGGCGCTGGTCCGACCGAGCCGGCCGCCGTGCCGTCGCCGCCGCCGGCCACCCCCAGCGCGACCAACCCTCCGGGTGCGCCCGGCGCCGCGAATGCCGCGCCGGCGGACCTGCCGCAACAGGTGGAGGGCCGCCATGCGAATTGAAGCGATGGGCCTGCGTACCGTGTGGCTGGGCACGCTGGCGCTGTGGGGGCTGCTGATCTGGGCGTTGGGCCTGGGCGGGCTCGGCGAACGCGTGGCGCCGCTACCCGACGATCCGTCGATGCTGCAGCGGCTGCCGGGCTTGCCCGCGGCCACCACACAGCGCCTGGGCGATTTCTCGCAGTACGGCGAGATCGCCGCGCGCCCGGTGTTCGCCGAGGATCGCCGTCCGCATCCGTTCTTCCTCAGCGCCGACAACGGCCAGGCCGCCGCGCCCAACGTGCGCCTGACCGGCGTGCTGCTCACCGACCGCTTCAAGATGGCGACGCTGACCACCGAGCAGGGCGAATCGCTGCGCCTGAAGGAAGGCGGCGACGCCGTGCAGGGCTGGCGGCTGCTGTCGCTGGCGCCGCGCCAGGCCACGGTCAGCGGCAGCGGCGGCACCCAGACCCTGGAATTGAAGGTGTTCGACGGCAAGGGCGGGCAGCCGCCGACCGTGCTCGGCCAGGCCGGGCGTGCCGCGCAGGGGCAGATGCCGCCGCCGGCGTCCGCGCCCAATGGCCAGTCCAACGCCAACGCGCCGCGCCCGCCGAACCAGTCCACCCCCAACCCGGTGCCGAACCAGGCACCGACCCCGAGCGCCCCTCAGCCGTCGTCGCCGGCTCCGTCGTCGGAGCAGTTGCAGGCCATCCGCGAGCGGATCGAAGCGCGCCGCCGGCAATTGCAGCAACAGCGCCAGAACAACCCCTCAGGTCAGAACCCTTGAAGAGTGATCGCATGACGCCGCGTCTGTTTTCCCTGTTCCTCGCCATCGGCCTGGTGGCCGGCTGCGCCACCACGCCCTCGCCGGACATCCGTCGCGGCGCCGCGATCAACCCCCAGGTCGGCGCGGCCGGCAGCACCCAGAGCGACGGCCAGGGCGGCCCGGCCGATCCCAACGCCTTGCCCGAGCGCGCCACCCCGGTGATCCGCCGCGGCAGCGGCACCATGATCAATTCCGCGGCCGCCGCGGCGCCGGCGCCGTCGCTGGGCAACGCCAGCAGCGGCAGCGCCACCTTCAACTTCGAGGGCGAATCGCTGCAGGCGGTGGTCAAGGCCATCCTCGGCGACATGCTCGGGCAGAACTACGTGATCGCGCCGGGCGTGCAGGGCACGGTGACCCTGGCCACGCCCAAGCCGGTGTCGCCGGCGCAGGCGCTGAACCTGCTGGAGATGGTGCTGGGCTGGAACAACGCACGCATGGTCTACAGCGGCGGCCGCTACAACATCGTCCCCGCCGACCAGGCCCTGGCCGGCACGGTGGCGCCGAGCACCGCCTCGCCGGCCAACGCGCGCGGCTTCGAGGTGCGCGTGGTGCCGCTGAAGTACATCTCCGCCAGCGAGATGAAGAAGGTCCTGGAGCCGTACGCGCGGCCGAACGCCATCGTCGGCATCGACGGCTCGCGCAACGTCATCACCCTGGGCGGCACCCGCGCCGAGCTGGAGAACTACCTGCGCACCGTGCAGATCTTCGACGTCGACTGGCTGTCGGGCATGTCGGTGGGCGTATTCCCGATCCAGTCGGGCAAGGCCGAGCAGGTCGCGGCCGATCTGGAGAAGGTGTTCGGCGAGAACAGCAAGACCCCCAGCGCCGGCATGTTCCGCTTCATGCCGCTGGAGAACGCCAACGCGGTGCTGGTGATCACCCCGCAGGCGCGCTACCTGGACCAGATCCAGGAGTGGCTGGACCGCATCGACAGCGCCGGCGGCGGCGCGCGGCTGTTCTCCTACGAACTCAAGTACATCAAGGCCAAGGATCTGGCCGACCGCCTGGCCGAAGTGTTCGGCGCCGGCGGCGGCAACCGCGGCGACTCCAACGCCTCACTGATGCCGGGCTCACAGATGAGCCAGTTGAACGGCGGCGGCCTGGGCGGCTTCAACGGCAGCGACAGCAGCAGCCTGGGCGGCGGCAGCTTGGGCGGGAGCCTGGGCAGCAGCAGCGACAGCCTGGGCAGCAGCAGTTCCTCCGGCAGCAGCGGTGGCGGCCTGGGCAATGGCAGCCTGCAGTTGTCGCCGCGCACGTCCGGCAACGGCAGCGTGACCCTGGAAGTGCAGGGCGACAAGGTCGGCGTGTCGGCGGTGGAGGAAACCAACACCCTGCTGGTGCGCTCGACCCCGCAGGCCTGGCGCTCGATCCGCGACGTGGTCGAGAAGCTCGACGTGATGCCGATGCAGGTTCATATCGAGGCGCAGGTGGCGGAGGTCAATCTGACGGGCAAACTGCAATACGGCGTCAACTGGTACTTCGAGCAGGCGGTGAACGCGGCGTCCGACGCGACCAATATCGGGATCGGCGGCGGCGCCAATCTGCCCAGCGCGGCGGGTCGCAAGATCTGGGGCGATATCGCCGGCAAGATCACCGGCAGCAGTGGCCTGGGTTGGACCTTCCTTGGCAAGAATGCCGCGGCGGTGATCACAGCGCTGGATCAGGTGACCGACGTCAAGCTGCTGCAGACGCCATCGGTGTTCGTGCGCAACAACGCCGAGGCCACGCTCAATGTGGGCACGCGCATCCCGATCAATTCGGTCAGCGTCGACACCGGCCTGGGCACCGGCACCACCTATTCATCGGTGAACTACCTCGATACCGGCGTGATCCTGAAGGTGCGTCCGCGCGTGACCAAGGACGGCATGGTGTTCCTGGATATCGTGCAGGAAGTCAGCTCGCCCGGCGCGGCGCCGACCAATTGCGGCACCAGCGCCGGCACCAGCGTCGCCTGCAACGTGCCGATCAACACCCGTCGGGTCAAGACCGAGGCGGCCGTGCAGAGCGGCGACACCATCATGCTGGCCGGCCTGATCAGCGACAGCACCACCGACGGCAGCAACGGTGTTCCCTACCTGAGCAAGCTGCCGGTGGTCGGCGCGCTGTTCGGGCAGAAGACCCAGGACAAGACTCGACAGGAAGTGATCGTGCTGATCACACCGTCGATCGTGCGGAATCCGCAGGAAGCGCGCAATCTCACCGACGAGTACGGGCAGAAGTTCAAGGCCATGGAGCCGCTGCCGGCACGCGGCAAGAAGTAAGCGGGTGAGCCTGCCCATCGTGCTGCTGGCGGTCGGCGTCGACGACGTCGCGCTGGACGCCTGTCTGGGTGCGTTGGAGGCGAACACGTCGGCTGGCACCCGCGTGTGGCTGGCCGACGATGCGCAGGCCGGCCCGCGCGGCATCCGGGTGATCGAGGCCTGGCTGGCGCGCACGCGCCTGCAGGCCGACTACACGCGGCGGCCGCGCATGCTCGGCGAGGTCGCGCATGTGGACGAGATGCTGCGTGCCTGCGGCGACGCCGACGTGGCGGTGCTGGCGGCCGACGCGCAGCCTGGGCCGGGCTGGCTGCTGCAGTTGAGCGCCTGCCTGGCGCGCGACGCGGCCATCGCCAGCGCCACGCCGTGGAGCAATGCCGGCGAAGCCTGCGCGTGGCCGCGGCTGGGCGAGATCAATCCGCCGCCCGAGGATCCCGAGCGCCTGGCACGGGCCTGCGCGGCCCTGCCGCCGCTGCATCCGGAACTGCCGTCGGCGGTGTGCCATGCGGTGGTGCTGCGTGGCGTGGCCCGGCAGCGTGCCGGCGGCCTGGACGCCAGCAGCTATGGCTCCTGGTATGCGGCGCTGACCGACCTGTCGCTGCGCATGGCCGGACTCGGCTGGCGCAACGTGCTGTGCGAGACCGCGCATGTCGCTTGCAGCGGCGAAGGCCGCGCCGCCGACGGCGACATGGATGCGCTGGCCACGCGCTGGCCGGCCTGGCACGCGCGCCTGGCCGGCTTCCTGATGCACGATCCGCTGCGCGCCTGCCGCGAAGAGCTGCAGCGCCTGTACGACACGCTGCCGCCGCCGGATCCGCAACGGGCGTTGTTCGATGCCTAGCCTGTCGCCGCCCGACCTGCGGCTTGCCCATCGCTGGACGCAAACCGGCCGCATCTCGCTGTGGCGCTATCTCGAGAACGAGCGCAATTATCCCGGCTGGCATCTCAACGCAGATCCAGTTGGATGCCAGTCGCTGTTGGCGTTGCTGGACGCCTTGGCTGCCGACGGCGCCGGTTCCCGCACGCTTCTCATTACTGCACCGAGCACGACCGAACTTGGCGTGCCGAACAACCGGCGCGGGCTCGCCGCTTGGGTGGCGCCGGAGAAGCTGCGCTTCACGCTGTCCACGACCGACGATCGCTGGTCTTTTCCCGTAGACGCAGCGCCGGCTGCACTTGAGGTCGGCTCGGCGTGGCTTGCGGCGTTGCGGGAAGGCATCGCGGGCATTGCGAACAGGCAGGGGGACTACGCCATCGGCAAGGGCAGCCATCGTCTATGGTTCTGGTGGTGAGGCGGAAATTGCCGACGCGCGCCTGTTATAGGGTTGTTGGAGCGTTGCTCCCTGACCCCTCGGCTGGCGCGGCAGTCGGTCACGACTGATATTGCAATCAGACGCCAGCGGCGTCGCTGTTGGTTCCTGGGTGGGAGCGGGTGTGGTCCGCTGCGTCTCCGCCTCGTGTCGCGATAGCGAACAAGCCGGACTCATTCCCCCGGCGCGTAGACATCCACCGACACTTCCAGCACATCGTGGCGCCAGGACTCGATGTCGAATTCCACGGCACGTCCGTCGGGATCGTAGCTGACGCGTTGCAGACGGAAGCACGGCGTGCCGGCGGTGGATTGCAGCAGCACCGCCTGCTCGGCATCGAGCGTGGCCGGATACATGGACAGCCGGCTGCGCGCCTGCCGCAAGTCCAGGCGCTGGGTCAGCACGGCGCTCAGCGAGCCGGCCAGGTCGTGGTCGAGCAGGCGCGGCGCCCACGCGGCGAGGATCGCATTGGTCTCCAGCAGCACGGCGCGCCGTCCGATCCAGCGGCGGCGTCGCAGCACGAACACCTCGGCATCGGGATCGTCCAGGTGGAGGTGCCGGGCGAGCGCCGGGCCGGCCGGCTGGCGCTGCGCGGCGAGCAGTTCGGTGCGCGGGACGCCGCCCTGCGCGGCCACGTACTGCATGAAGCCGGCGATGCTGTTGGGGTCGTGGCGTACCCGCGGCGCGCTGACGAACCAGCCGCGGCGATTCTCGCGGTAGATGTACCCGTCCGATTCCAGTTGCTGCAGCGCCTCGCGCAAGGTGATGCGGGTGCAGCCGAACAGCGCGGCCAGTTCGCGCTCCACCGGCAGGCGCTGGTCCGCCCGCCATTCGCCGGCGGCGATGCGCGCCAGCAGCGCATCGGCGATGCGTTGGGCGAAGCCGGCGGTGGTGGCGAAGTGCATGCGAAATCCAGAGCGTGGAGAAGCGTTGCTGACAAGACTACGCTGCCGGCAGGGCCGCGGACGATGCGGGCGACTGATGTTCGCGTGATGCTCGTGCGGCTGCGGCGCGCCATTCGCATCGAGTTGACGACGGCACGCGCTGTGCCGCCAGGCAGCAAAGAGCGCGTGGCGTGTCAGGTGACGGCTTGCGCGCGGCGCAGATCGGCCTGCCACAGGCGCAGTCCGTACACCGCCAACCCCACGAAACCTGCGTACAGCGCGGCGGTGGGGTACAGCCCCTTGTACACGAACACGCCGACGTAGACGCAGTCCAGCACGATCCACAGGCCCCAGTTGGCGATGCGCTTGCGCGCGGCCCACACGCTGGCGACCACGCTGAAGGCCGACAACGCCGCGTCCAGCCACGGCAGCGCCGCATCGGTGTGACGGTGCATCCACCAGCCCAACAGCGCCGCGCCGACGGCGCCGGCCAGCAGCGAACGCAGGCCTTCGCCCCATGGCAGCGGCCCGACCTGGACCTTGCCGTCGTCGCCCAGCCCGTTGCTCCAGCGCCACCAGCCGTAACCCTGCAGCACCACGTACAGGCCCTGCAGCAGCATGTCCGAATACAGCTTCCACTGATAGAACAGCCACGCGTACAACAGCACCGCCACCACGTTGACCGGCCAGCACCAACGCACCCGCCGCGCGGTCAGCCACACACCCAGGACGTTGATCAGTACGGCGAGCAATTCGAGCGGGGACATGGTGGGGAGGCCGGGAGTGGGGATTGGGGATTAGAGATTGGGGATTGTTCGCGAGCGCAGTGCATTGCGCGCGTGCTGTAGGAGCGGCTTCAGCCGCGACCCGTCAGCAATAGCGCGTCGCGGCTGAAGCCGCTCGCACAGGGGCTGGCGGCAAGCCGGCCGAGTGCACTGTGGGAGGGACTTCAGTCCCGACGCATTGCGCCATCGGAAAGCACTTCACTTCGCGCGTCTCGACTGCATGACAGTGGATTGCCACCTTGGTCATCGGCGCGGCTGGTGTTCGAGAGAAGTCATGGTGGATCCGGAGAACAGGGCCAGGCGTTTGCGAACGAAGAAGACAGTGTTTGCTGAAGGAGCAGCGTTTGTCTCACTGTAGCGATCAGCCGCAACCCGTCAGCCGCGGCGCGTCGCGGCTAAAGCCGCTCCCACAAGGTGAAGCTCCATGTCTCGCTTCCGGCTTTCACGAATCCCCAATCCCGATTCCCCATTCCCAGCTCCTCAAAAATCGAACTGCACCGCCAGCCGCGCCGTCCGCGGCGCGCCGAGGAACAGATAGTCGTCGCCTTCGTAGGCACCGACGTCGCGCCAGTAGCGCTTGTCGGTGAGGTTGTCCACGCTCAGTCGCAGCGTGGTCGGCACCGCGCCCAGCCGGGTGGCGTAGCGGGCGCCGAGGGTGTAGACGCTGTAGCCGCCGACGGCGACCTGGCCGCTGCGGTCGGCGTACTTGGCGCCGCTGTACTGCGCGCCGCCCAGCAGCGCCAGGCCGCTGACGCCGGGCACGTCCCAGGTGGCCTGGGCGCTGGCGCGCAGCCGCGGCACGTTCAGTGCCTGGTGGCCTTCGTCGCCCGGCGTGCCGGTGTCCTCGGCGCGCGCGCGGATGCCGGCGACGCTGGCCTGCAGGTGCAGGCCGGCGCCCAGCGTGCCGGCGGCGGACAGTTCGATGCCGCGGTTGTGCAGGCGGCCCTGCTGCACGAACAGGAAACTGCCGTCGGCCTGCGGTTGCGCGTACTGGTTGGCCTGGCGCATGTCGAACAGCGCCGCGCCCAAAGTCACGCCATCGCGCTCGAACTTCATGCCGGCCTCGCGCTGGTAGGCGCTGGTGGGGGCGAGGATGCTGTCGGCGTTGCTGGCGAACCACGGCGCGGTGCCGCCCGGGGCCAGGCCCTTGGCGAAACTGGCGTACAGCGACAGCGACGGCTGCAGCTTGAACAGCAGCGCCGCCTGCGGCAGCAGCACCGAGCGGCGCGTGCGTCGGGTCAGGCTGCCGTCGCGGTCCCAGGCGCGTTCGTCGTAGCGCACCTGGCGTGCGCCCAGCAGCAACTGCCAGGCATCGCCGATGCCGATGCGGTCGCTGGCCAGCAGCGCGGTCTGCGCGCTGTCCAGGCGCCGACGCTTGGGGCCGAGCACGGCGTCGGCAGGCGACAGCAGCGGCGGATCGGCGTCGATGTTGCCGCTGCCGATCATCTCGTTGATCGAGCCGTGGCGGTCGATGGTGCGATGCAGGTAGTCGACGCCGACCTGGAACTGGTGCTGCAGCACGCCGGTGCTGGCGCTGCCGCTGGCGATCGCCTGCAGTTCGTCGTTGCGGCGGCTGTCGGCAGGGCTGCGGTAGTCGTAGATGTCGTAGTCGCCTTCGCGGCTGAAATGGTTGGGCACCGCGTCGCCGGCGCAACTGGCCGCGCCGTAGCAGCCCCAGGCGAAGCTGGAGTAGTCGTCGATCAGCGCGCGGCTGTGCGATGCGGCCACATGTACAGCCCAGGCGTCGCTGAAGCGGTATTCGTAGCGCGCCTGCGCATTCAGCGCCTCGATGCCGACCGGCCTGGACCACGGCTGGTAGGCGAGCAGGCGATGCACGGACACTCCGCTCGGCACCTGCGTGCCGCCGAGCAACTGGTAACCCGGCACCGAGCGCTGCTGGCGGTCCTGGTATTCCACGTCCAGTTGCAGGGTCGATTGCGGATCGATGTTCCAGTCCGCCGCCAGCGACAGGAAGTTGCGGTGGCCGTCGGCGTGATCGACATAGCTGCGCAGGGTCTCGTGCGCGGCGTTGACGCGCAGGCCGAACTGACGCTCGCTGCCGAACCAGTCGCCCAGGTCCACCGCCGCACCGCGGCTGCCGTCGTCGTCGCCGCTCAGCACCAGGCTGCGCACGTGCTGCGGGCGCTTGGTCTGATAGTCGATCACGCCGGCCGGCGTGGTGATGCCGGACAGCACCCCGGACAGGCCCTTGAGCACCTGCACCTGCTCCTTGTTCTCCAGCGCCACGTTCTGTTCGCCGGCGATGGTCAGGCCGTTGATGCGGTAGCTGTTGGCCGCATCCAGCGAATAGCCGCGCACCAGGAAGTTCTCGTAGTAGCCGATCGGCGCGTAGCTGTCGCCGACCGCGGCGTCGGCGCGCAGCACCTCGCTGAGCACGCGCACCTGGCGGTCGGACAGCTGCGTGCGGTCGATGGTGTCGATCGCCATGGGCGTGTCCAGCAGCGGCGCGTCGCCGTAGCCGCTCAGGCTGCTGCGGTCGTGCGGCTGGCGACCCTGCACGTTGACCGCGTCCAGTTCGACCGGGGTCTGCGCGCTGGCGGGCGCCGGCGCAGCGTCGGCGGCCAGGGCCGGCAGCGGCAGGGCGATGACCAGGGCCAGCGCGAGGGCGTGCGGAGCGGGGAAGCGGCGGGTGGGAAGCATGCGGAACGACCTCGGAGAAACGAAACGAAGGAGAGAAGCGGCAGCGCCACGCGGTGCGCGCACGGCGGGCGTGACGGGGGACGTGTCGGTGTGGATGCGACGGTTCATGGCGCGGCCGCCGCGCGCCGCTGCAGGTGCCGCAGCAGGCGCCGGCCCTCGCCCTGGCCAAACCAGGCGGCGTGGCCGAGCAGATAGCGGCGGTAGGCGATCTCCGCGTGCACGTCCGAGCCGGTGATGCCGGCGAAGTACTCGATCTCGCTGAGCGCGAAATCGGCATGCACCAGCGGCAGCAGCGCGGCCAGCAGGCGCAGGTGCGCCGCGTCCAGCGGCAGCAATGTGGCGTAGCCGTGCAGCAGCGCATCGAGCTGGTCGAGATCGGCGACGGCGGTGCCGCCGTCGTCCAGTTGCAGCCACGGGATCAGGTTGCGCTCGATCGCGGTGGCCAGGTCGAACAGGGCGAAGCTGCGGTCGGCCAGGCCGAAATCGAACACCGCGCTGACCGTGCTGGCGGTGCCGTGTCCGCGCCACAGCAGGTTGGAGGCGTGCCAGTCGCCATGCGTCCACAGTGCCGGCGGCGGTGTCTGCAGCAGCGGCCAGGCCTGCGCGTGCCAGGGCAGCAACTGCACGCGCAGGTCGTCCTGCCAGTCGCGTTGCTGCAGCCATGCGGCCAGCGCCGGACGCCGTGCCAGATCGTGTTCCAGCGCCTGCAACGGCTGCGGCTGGCCGAACAGGCGCAGGTTGGCGACCAGTACGGTGGTGCTGCGCGGCGGCGCGGCGTAGCCGGCGGCGGCGCGGTGCAGCGCGGCCAGCGCGCGGCCGGCGGCAGCGGCCTGCGCGGTGTCGGCGAAGGGCGTCCACGACATCGCCTCGCGGTAGCGGTCCTCGCCCTCGCCGGCGCGCATCACCTCGTAGGTCCAGTGGCCACGCCGCACCGCGCTGGCGCCATCGCGGTTGCGCAGCACCTCCGGCACCGGCACGTCCTGCGCGCGCAGCTGCGCGATGAAGGCATGCTCCTCGCCCAGCGCGTGCAGGTCGCGCACGCGACGGTGGTGGCGCTTGACGAACAGCGTGCCGACGCCGGTCTCGACCTCCGCCGCCGCCGAAAACGGGCGCGGGCTGTGCCAACGCAAGGCGTGCAGGCGGCCGGGCAGGGCGTACTGCTGCAGCAGGGCTTCCACCTCGCCGTCGGACAGCGGCGGCCAGTCGGCGGCCACGGTCTGCGTGCCCATGCCGTGCATCTGGTGGCGGGCGCTCATGCGCGTGCCTCGCGGTGCCGGCACGACCCGGCGCGCCGTGCCAGCGGCCGCAGCCTGGGCATGCCATGCGCCACAGCGCGGCCCTTGCGGGTGGTTGGTCTAGACCAGAAGCGAGGAGGCCTGGGACAGGGCCCGGTCGCGCGATCGGGAGCGGAGAAGCGGGCGCCGCCGGCATCTCGGCATGGGCGCGGGCTCAGGCGGCGCGCGCGGTCTGCGGGGTGGGGCGGCAGCCTGGGACAGGAAACAACGCTGACCGGCATCTGCACTGGGCGAAGGAGAGGACACGGATCGCTCCGTCTCCCATGCGCGCGGGGCCGCAAGCGGCCGCGCAGCGCACGGGGCGCAGAGTATGCGCGGCAATCGCCGCCGCCGCCATGCCCGCGGTGCGCGTGGCGGGCGGCACATGCGGGATAATTGGCGGATGAGCGAACAGCAGATAGCCGTGGTGGTGGTGACCTATGAGAGCGGCAGCACCATCGATGCCTGTCTGCAGCGGTTGCGCGCGGCGGCCGAGGTGGCGCAGATCCGGGTGGTCGACAACGCCTCGCGCGACGACACCCTCGCCGTGGTGCAGCGGCACGCGCTGGACGATGCGCGGGTGCGCTTCATCGCCAATCCCGACAACCCCGGCTTCGCCACCGCCTGCAACCAGGGCGCCGCGGCCAGCGACGCGCCGTGGCTGGCCTTCGTCAATCCCGACCTGATGGTCGAGCCCGACACCCTGGCGCAGTTGCGCGCGCAGGCCGCCGCGCTCGGCGAGGCGCTGCTGGGCGTGGAGCAGGTCGACGAGCACGGCCGCGCCGACGCCGCTGTACGCCGCCGCGATCCGGACTTCGCGGCGATGTTGCGGCATCCCCTGGCCGGCTCGCGGCTGGCGCTGGCGGCCGATCCGGCGCAGCCGCTGCAGCCGGTGCCGGCGCTGTCCGGCGCGCTGATGCTGTTGCCGCGTGCGCTGTTCACCCGCATCGGTGGCTGGGACGCCGGCTATCGGCTGCATGCCGAGGATCTGGACCTGTGCCGCCGGGTGCGCCAGGCCGGTGCCACGGTGGCGGTGCTGAACCGCCTGCGCGTGCTGCACGTGCGCGGCGTGTCCAGCCGCAAACGCCCGTGGTTCGTCGAGTGGCACAAGCACCGCGGGCTGTGGCGCTACTTCCGCAAGTTCGAGGCGCCGACCCGGGCCTGGCCGGTGCGGGTGGCGGTGTGGGCGGTGATCTGGCTGCATGCCTGGGTCACCTTCGCCCGGCTGTGCTGGCGCCGCCCAGGCTGAACGAAATCGGCCGCGTTGCGCGCGCGTGCGGCATGGCAACATAAATTCGCTATATTGGGAAGTACGTCACTTAACAAATGACGTGTTCCGCCGATCTCTCCTGGACCGCGCCTGCTTTCCGGTTCGGGGGAACCCCACCAGGAACTCAACCATGCATGATTTCGACGGCGTGCGTCCGCGCACCCACGCGCGCGCCTGCGCGTCCGCTGTGCCCATGCCCGCTGCCCACCGCGCCACGCCCGCGCGCCGCGCGCGGCTGGCGCTGGCGCTGCTCGCCCTGGCGGCCGGCCCCTGCTGGGCCAGCGCCTGGGTCGACGAGGCCGGCCACGGGCTGGTGATCCTCAAGGCCAGCCATACCGATGGCGGCGCGGTGTTCAACAGCCACGGCCAGTCGGGCAACTTCCCCGATGCCGGGCGCAGCCGCCAGGACCAGCTCAATCTCTACGGCGAATACGGGCTGAGCGCGGACCTGACCCTGGTCGGCAACTTCTATTTCAGCAAGGTCGGCTACCGCAACGACAGCGGCTACGGCGACCGCCACAGCAGCGGCTGGTCGGACCAGGAAATCGGCCTGCGCTACCGGCTCGACCCGGACGGCCGCGACGGCCCCTGGCAGGGCGCGCTGCAGGTGCTGGCGCTGGTGCCCGCGTATGCGCGCCAGCGCGATGGCGCGCGGCCGGCACTGGGCCAGGGCGACTACGGCGCCGAGCTGCGCTACAGCGTCGGCCGCGGCTATCGCCTGGGCGAACACGACGGCTATGTCGACCTGGGCACGGCGGTGCGGCTGCGCGGCGGCGACGCCTCCGACGAGGCACGCCTGGACGTGTCCAGCGGCGTGGCGCTGGCGCCGCGCTGGATGCTGATCGGCGAGTTCAACGTGATCCAGAGCCTGGGCAACGGCAAGGGGCCGAACCGGATCTACGCGCCCGGCGACAACACGCCGATCCGCGGCAACAACTTCGATTTCAGCAAGCTGCAGGCCTCGGTGCTGTACACGCTGCCCGGCGGCACGCAGCTGCAGCTCGGCTACCAGCAGCCGGTGGCCGGGCGCAACACCGGCGGCGCGGGCGGTCCGTTCGTGGCCGCCTGGTGGCGGTTCTAGCCGTGACCGGCGAACACGAGAGCGTCGCCGCCGAGGCGAGCGTGCCCGGCCGGCTCGGACGGCTGCCCACCGAGGGCGGCCTGCAGGCGCCGATCGGCGAGGCGCTGGTCGCCGCGGGCGTCATCGACCCGCCGCAGCTGCAGAACGCGCTGTCGCTGCAGGCGCGCTGGCGCTCGCGGCTGGGCGACGTGGTGCTGGCCCAGCGCGGGGTCGCGCCGCTGCGCTTCTACACGGTGCTGGCGCAGCACTTCGGGCTGCACTTCGCCAACCTGCTCAAGCAGCCGATCGACCCGGCGCTGTTCCAGCCGGAGCGGCTGGCCGACTACGCGCAGCGCCTGGTGCTGCCGTGGCGCGAGGAGGACGGCCACCTGGTGCTGGCGGTGGCCGATCCCGGCCCGGAGATCTTCGCCTGGGCGCGCGCCACCTACGGCGAGCAGGTGCGCTTCGTCGGCACCTCCAAGTTCGACATCGTCTGGAGCCTGCAGCAGCACGCCGACGCGCAGCTCACCCACGATGCGTTGAACCTGCTGGCCGAACATGCGCCCGAGCATTCGGCGCGGCAGGTGATCACCCGCGCGCAGTCGGTGTTCCTGGTGGCGCTCACGGTGGTGCTGGCCGCGGCCCTGGCGCTGTGGCCGCTGGTCACCCTGATCGCGCTCAACACGCTGATCGCGGTGGCGTTCCTGGCCACCTTCGGGCTGAAGCTGGTGCTGGCCTGGCGCGGTGCGCGGCGCCGCATCGACATCAAGGTCAGCGACGAGGAAGTGGCCGCGCTCGGCGACGAGGACCTGCCGGTCTACACGGTGCTGGTGCCGATGTACAAGGAACCGGACGTGCTGCCGATCCTGGCCAACGCGCTGCGCCGGCTCGACTACCCGACCTCCAAGCTGGACGTGAAGCTGGTGCTGGAGGCCGACGACACCGAGACCATCGAGGCGGCCAAGGCGCTGGGCCTGGAGGCGTTCTTCGAGATCATCCGGGTGCCGCCGTCGCAGCCCAAGACCAAGCCCAAGGCCTGCAACTACGCGCTGCGTTTCGCCCGCGGGCAGATGCTCACCATCTACGACGCCGAGGACAAGCCGGAGCCGGACCAGCTCAAGCGCGTAGTCGCCGCGTTCCGCAAGTCGCCGGCCGACGTGGCCTGCATCCAGGCGCGGCTGAACTACTACAACGCCGACGAGAACTGGCTCACGCGCATGTTCACGCTGGAATACACGTTGTGGTTCGACTTCTACCTGCCGGCGCTGGAGACCCTGCGCATCCCGATTCCGCTCGGCGGCACCTCCAATCACTTCCGCCTGGACATCCTGCGCAAGGTCCACGCCTGGGACCCGTACAACGTCACCGAGGACGCCGACCTGGGCGTGCGCCTGACCCAGCAGGGCTACCGGGTCAGCGTGGTCAACTCGACCACGTTCGAGGAAGCCAACGTCAGCATCCCCAACTGGATCCGGCAGCGCTCGCGCTGGCTCAAGGGCTACATGCAGACCTGGCTGGTGCACATGCGCGACCCGGTGCAGCTGTACCGCTCCACCGGCGTGCGCGGGTTCTGGGGCTTCCAGCTGTTCGTCGGCGGCACCTTCTTCACCGCGCTGGCCGCGCCGTTGATGTGGTTGAGCTACGGGCTGTGGCTGGCGGTGGGCTCGAAGTTCTTCGATCCGTTCTTCCCGCCGGCGCTGCTGTACCTGAGCCTGCTCAACCTGCTGCTCGGTAATGGCTTCCTGATCTATATGACCCTGGTGGCGGCGTTCAAGCGCGACTACTTCCGCCTGGCGCCCTACGCGCTGACCGTGCCGCTGTATTGGCTGCTGCAGTCCATCGCCGCCTATAAGGGCCTGTGGCAGCTCATCCGCAACCCGTTCTACTGGGAAAAGACCACCCATGGCATCAGCAAGCACATGGCCGAAGAGCGCCGCGCCGCGCTCGACGACTGACGCGCCGCCGCGCGCGCGCGGCACCGCGGTGTTCGTGTTCACCGCGGCGCTGCTGGCGCTGCTGTGCCACCGACTGCTCGCGCACGGCTACATGAGCGACGACGCGATGGCGCAGTACGCCAAGCTGCTGCTGTTGCGCGACGCGGCCGGCTTCCGCATCGAGTACCTGGGCTTCCTGTACGCGCAGGCCTCGCTGTACCTGGGCGTGCTGCTCGGCGGCCTGCCGGGCCTGTCCACGCCGCTGCTGCCGTACCTGGTCGACGTGCTGGCCGGGGCGACGCTGGTGACCCTGCTGTGGCGCGACATCGCCGCCGGCCTGGGCCGCGGCTGGGCCTGGGCGCTCAGTGCCGGTGTGGTGATCCAGCCGTTCTTCCTGTGGCCGACCCTGTCCGGCAACAACCAGGGCCTGGGCCTGCTGGTGTTCTACGTGGCCGCGCGCGCGCTGCGCCATTTCCGCGACGATCCGGAAGCCTTCGCCTACCTGCGCCTGGCCGCGAGCCTGTGCCTGCTGTTCTTCGTCGACGAGCGTGCCTGCTTCCTGGCGCTGGCGCTGGCGCCGTGGTTGTTCCTGATCGCGCCGCCGCGGCTGATGCGGCAGGCGCCGCTGGCGTTCTACCTGGTGTGCTACCTGCCGTTCCTGTTCGCGGTGGGGGCATGGATGTACCTCAACTACATGTTCTTCGGCGACCCGCTGCTGTTCGTGCGCGACGCCACGTCCGCCTTCCGCGGCATCTCGGCGCAGGCGGCGCTGCAGCCGTGGCTGCAGCAGGCCGCGGCGCAGCCGTGGTGGCCGCCGCTGTGGTTGCTGCTGGCCGGGGTGGTCAGCGCGCCGCTGTTGCTGTTGCTGCGTCACACCCGCGACAGCGACACCTGGCGCAGCGTGCTGGCCGCCGCCGCCACCGTGATCGGCGCCGGCACGCTCGCCACCTGGGCGCGTTTCACGGCGCAGCCGCTGGACTTCCTCGCCCTGCTGCTGGTGCCGGCGGCACTGGTGCTGGGCGACCTGCGCCGCAACCTGCGCTGGCTGGGCCTGGCGCTGCTGCTGGCCGGCGCGGTGTCCAGCGGCTGGGTGATCGCCCGCACCGCCACCTCCACCACCCGCGACTGGATCGCCGCGCTGCAGGCGCCCACGACGCCGCGCCATGCCGACGCTGCGCACCTGGGCGCGTGGCTAGCCGAGGCGCGGCTGCCGACCCTGCTCGACGACCGCGCCAGCTATCCGGTGATCGTCGCGCGCGGCGACGCCAAACAACTGATCCTGCCGTTCGACCCGCGCTTCAAGCAGGCGCTGGTCGATCCGCGGCAGATGCCGGCGCAAGTGGTGGTCAGCGACCCGGCCAGCCAGACCGGCGCCCTGGACAGCCTCAACCGACGCTTCCCGCAGCTGTGGCAGCAGGGCTTGCCGGGCTACAGTCTGGTCTACCACCAGGGCATCTACCGGGTATGGCGCCGATCGCCGTGAGACTGCTGACCGCACTGCTGCTGGCGCTGAGCGCCGGCGGCTGCAGTGCGGCGCCGCCGCCTTGGATGGGCGCCAACGTCAAGGTGTCGCCGCAGGCGCCGTGGGGTAGCGCCGCCGCGCAGCAGTCGCTGCGGCAACTGGCCGAGGCCGGCGCTTCGCGTGCGCTGTTGGTCGCCTTCGTCTGGCAGGCGTCGCCGCAGTCTTCGACCCCGGTGCTGGGCAGCGACAGCAGCCCGGCGCTGGTCCGCGCCGGCTTGCGGCAGATGCGCGCCGCAGGCCTGCAGCCGGTGCTGAAGGTGCATCTGTGGATTCCCGGACACTGGGCCGGCGAGGCCACGCCGGCCGATCGCGATGCCTGGTTCGCGGCCTATCGGCGCGCGCTGCTGCAACTGGCCCAGGTCGCCGCCGACGAGCGCGCCAGCGCGCTGATCGTCGGCACCGAACTGCGCCAGCTGCAGGATGCGCCGCAGTGGCCGGCGCTGCTGGCGGCGGTGCGCCAGGTCTACCGCGGCCCGATCGGCTACGTCGCCGACGGCCTGGAGCAGGCCGAGCGCTTCGGCTACTGGGACCGTTTCGATTTCGTCGGCACCAGCCTGTATCCGGCGCTGGCCGCCGCGCCGGAGCAACGGCGCGCGCAGATGCGCGCGGCGGCCGCACGGGTACAGGCGCTGGGCGAGCGCAGCGGCCGCCCGGTGTGGGTGACCGAGCTGGGCCTGCGCTCGGCGCACGGCAGCCTGGCGGCGCCGTGGGAAAGCCCGGAGCAACGCACGGCCGAGGTCGACACCGCGTTGCAGGCGCAGGTGCTGCGCGAGTGGCGCGACGTACTCGACGCGCAGCCGCGCATCGCCGGCATCGCGCTGTGGTGCTGGTACACCGATCCGGACGCCGGCGGCGCGCGCGACAGCGATTTCACCGTGCAGCACAAGCCGGCGCAGGCGGTGCTGAAGCGGTGAGTTGCGCGCGTGTATCGCGACGCCTGCGATTGGCCACCACGGGGCCGCAACGCACTGAGCGCATAATCGGCGGATGATCATCGACTCGCTGCTGGACACCGACCTCTACAAGTTCACCATGATGCAGGCGGTGCTGCATCAGCATCCCGGCGCGCAGGTGGAATACCGCTTCAAGTGCCGCACCCCGGGCATCGACCTGGCGCAGTACCTGCCGCAGATCTCCGAAGAGATCGACGCGCTGTGTGCGCTGCGCTTCCGCGAGGACGAGCTGGACTACCTGCGTGCGATGCGCTTCATCAAGCCGGACTTCGTCGATTTCCTGGCGCTGTTCCACCTGGACCGCAAGTACCTGCAACTGCAGGCCTCGGCCAGCGTGCCCGGCGAGATCGAGCTGCATATCCGTGGACCATGGCTGCACACCATCCTGTTCGAGGTGCCGCTGCTGGCGATCGTCAACGAGGTGTGGTTCCGCAACGCCGGCGGCGCCGACCATGCCGAAGGCCTGCGCCGCCTGCAGGCCAAGATCGCGCTGCTGCGCGACACCCCGGGCTACGACAACTGCGCCATCGCCGACTACGGCACCCGCCGCCGCTATTCGCGCGCCTGGCACGGCGAACTGCTGCCGGTGCTGCAGCAGACCCTCGGCAAGCAGTTCGTCGGCACCAGCAACGTGTACTTCGCCCGCCGTTACGGGCTGACCCCGCTGGGCACGATGGCGCACGAATACCTGCAGGCGTTCCAGGCGCTGGGGCCGCGGCTGCGCGATTCGCAGGCGGCGGCGCTGGAATCGTGGGCGCGCGAGTACCGCGGCGATCTCGGCATCGCGCTGTCGGACGTGGTCGGCCTGGATGCGTTCCTGCGCGATTTCGACCTGTACTTCTGCAAGCTGTTCGACGGCATGCGCCACGATTCCGGCGATCCGTTCGAATGGGGCGAGCGGGTGCTGGCGCATCTGCAGCGGCATCGGGTGGATCCGCGCAGCAAGATCCTGGTGTTCAGCGATGGCCTGGACATCGACAAGGTGATGCGGCTGTACGCGCATTTCCGCGACCGCTGCATGCTGGCGTTCGGCGTCGGCACGCACCTGACCAACGATCTGGGCCTGGTGCCGCTGCAGATCGTGATCAAGATGGTCCGCTGCAACGGTCAGCCGGTGGCCAAGCTCAGCGACTCGCCCGGCAAGACCCTGTGCGACGATCCGGCCTATCTGGCCTACCTGCGGCAGGTGTTCCAGGTGCCGGCCGAGGAACGGCACTGAGCCTGGGCGGCCCTGCCGGTGCCGACCCAGCGCCGGTCCCGGAGCGGGCGGGCAGGGGTCGCAGTTCGGCGCATCAGGGCTTTGCGGTGAAGAAAGAGTGAGATACACTGCGTCACAAAGTGAGAACTGTGTCGCATTAGTGACGGCCGGCAACGGTCGGCCCGGGGCGCCACACCCGCTACGCCGTTGTCGTTCCGTCCCTGCCCAGAGACTTCCTCGATGAGCGCTCACGCGTTGCAGACCCATTACCGCACCCATGCCTGTTCGCGGCAGTGGCGCGGCTTTCTGCGCGCGCTCGCCGAGGAGTTCGCCGCGGAGCTGGGCGCCGAGGACCTGGCCCTGCTGATGGCGCGCATCGGCCGCCGCTTCGCCGCCGAACACCCGGTCGGCGCCTGCACCACCCTGCAGGAGCTGGAGGACGCGGTGAACCGCGTTTGGGACCAGCTTGAGTGGGGCTATGCGCGCTTCGAGGAGCACGCCGACCGCGTCGAGCTGCTGCACGCCGGCTCGCCGCTGCACATCGGCCTGGCCGGGCAGGCCGGCGGTGCCGACGGCTTCCTGGAAGGGGTGTATCAGGCATGGTTCATGCAGGTGGGGATGTCGGCCGGCCTGGGCGTGCGTGCGTTGTCGTCCGGACACGAAGACCTGCGCCGCTTCGTGCTGGCCAGGGCCGGCTGAGCGCGGCTGTAGCGACCGACTATTTTCAGATCGTCATGAGGGGCGTCATGTCCAAGAAGTCCAAGCAAACGGGTGCCGAAACCGGCGACGACGTCTCCAGCCTGTTCGCCAAGCTCGGCAGCAGTGGCGCGACCGCCTACCAGGATTTTTCCGCCGACCGGCTCAGCGCCGCGGAGCCGGCCGCCGCCGCGCCGCCGCCGGCGGCGCCCGCACCGGCGCCGGTGCTGTCGGTGGTACGCGCCGCGGTCGAGCCCAGGCCGGCTGCACCATTGCCGGTGGCGCCCGCCGCACCGGCGGCGCCTGTGTCGGCCGCCGTCATCGGCACCGCGACCGGCACGCCGTTGCAGCAGCTGTTCCAGCGCCTGCTCGAGGTCGGCCGCGAGGCCGCGGTGCCGGCGCCGGGCGGTCCGCTCAAGCGCTTCTTGAATCGTTGATGCCATGCGGCGCCTGCGGGCGCCGCACCTGTTTGCCGTCGCCGCGCGGTGGGGAAGACCGCGCGCCGACCTCCTCCCCTTGTTAGGAATCGCCGATGAGCGCTGCCTCCGCGTCGCGTGCCGCGCGCCCGCTGCATGTCCTGGCCAACTGGTCGCTGTGGCTGCTGGGTGCCGTGTTGCTGGTTTTCGTCGTCGCCATCCCGATGGATGTGCCGCAGCAACTGCTGTTCTCGCTGGTGGTGTTCGCCGCGGCCATGCTGCTGCGGCGCAGCGGCAGCCGCCTGGCGATCCTGGTGATGATGGCGCTGTCGCTGGCGGTGTCCTCGCGCTACATCTGGTGGCGCCTGACCCAGACCGTGGGCATGAGCAGCCCGGTCGACCTCAGCCTGGGCCTGGGCCTGCTGCTGGCCGAACTGTACGCGTTCGTGATCCTGGCGCTGGGCTATTTCCAGGTGCTGTGGCCGCTGAACCGGCGGCCGCTGCCGCTGCCGGCCGACCAGCGCGAATGGCCCAGCGTCGACCTGTTCATTCCCACCTACAACGAACCGCTGTCGGTGGTGCGCTCGACCATCCTCGCCGCCAGCGTGATGGACTGGCCGGCCGACAAGCTCAACATCTACCTGCTCGACGACGGCCGTCGCGAGGAGTTCCGCGCGTTCTGCGCGCAGGTCGGCATCCACTACGTCACCCGCACCAACAACCTCCACGCCAAGGCCGGCAACATCAACGCGGCATTGAAGAAGTCCAGCGGCGAGTACGTGGCGATCTTCGACTGCGACCACATCCCCACGCGCTCGTTCCTGCAGGTGGCGATGGGCTGGTTCCTGCGCGACGCCAAGCTGGCGGTGGTGCAGATGCCGCACTACTTCTTCTCCGCCGATCCGTTCGAACGCAATCTCGGCAACCACGGCAAGGTGCCCAACGAGGGCGAGCTGTTCTACGGCCTGCTGCAGGACGGCAACGACCAGTGGGACGCCACCTTCTTCTGCGGCTCGTGCACGGTGATCAAGCGCAAGCCGCTGGAGGAAGTGGGCGGGGTGGCGGTGGAGACCGTCACCGAGGACGCGCACACCGCGCTCAAGCTGCACCGCCGCGGCTACCGCAGCGCCTACATCGCGGTGCCGCAGGCCGCCGGCCTGGCCACCGAGAGCCTGTCCGGCCACGTCGCCCAGCGCATCCGCTGGGCGCGCGGCATGGCGCAGATCGCGCGGCTGGACAACCCGCTGCTGGGCAAGGGCCTGCGCCTGTCGCAGCGCCTGTGTTACGCCAACGCGATGCTGCACTTCTTCTACGGGCTGCCGCGCATCGTCTACCTCACCGCGCCGCTGGCGTTCCTGTTCTTCGGCGCGCACGTGATCCATGCCTCGGCGCTGATGATCCTGGCCTATGCGCTGCCGCACATCCTGCAGGCCAACCTGACCAACCTGCGCACCCAGGGCAAGTTCCGCCACCTGCTGTGGAACGAGGTCTACGAGACCACCCTGGCCTGGTACATCCTGCGCCCGACGCTGGTGGCGCTGCTCAATCCCAAGCTCGGCAAGTTCAACGTCACCCCCAAGGGTGGCCTGGTGCCGCGCAGCTACTTCGACGGGCAGATCGCCAAGCCCTACCTGTTCCTGCTGGTGCTGAACCTGGCCGGCCTGGCTGCGGGCGTGATGCGCCTGCTCAGCGTGCAGCCCGGCGGCGAGGCGCAGACGATCTGGTTCAACCTGGCCTGGACCGCGTACAACGTGCTGTTGCTCGGCGCCACCATCGCCACCGCCAGCGAGATGCGCCAGGTGCGCCGCTCGCACCGCGTGCCGCTGGATATCCCGGCCACCCTGCACCTGGCCGATGGCCGCGAACTGGCCTGCCGCACGGTCAACTTCTCCACCGGCGGCATGGCGCTGCGTCTGCTCGCGCCGGTGCCGGTGGAGCCGGACCTGCCGGTGGAGATCGCGCTGCCGCAGCGCGGCAGCTCCAAGCGTCTGCCGGCGATGGTGCGCCACGACCGCGACGGCGAAATCAGCATCCAGTTCCGGCCGATGTCGATCGAGCAGGAGCGCTGGCTGGTGGCCTGCACCTTCGCCCGTGCCGACATCTGGGTGTCGCAGTGGGGCCGTCACGACCGCGACCGCTTCTGGGTGTCGCTGGGCCGCGTGTTCGCGGCCAGCATGCGCGGCTTCAGGCGCCTCGGCCAGCACGTCGCCAGCAGCGCGCGCAGCGGCTGGCGCGGCCGCACCGCCGGCGAGGAGGCTGCACCGTGATCCGCCGTCCCGCTGTGCTGCGTTCCTTCCTTTCTTTCCCTTCTTTCCGGTCGCCGTCGATGCGTCTACCCGCCCTGGCTGCATGCTGTCTCACGGTCCTGTCCGGCCTCGCCCCGGCCCAGGAGCCGACCCTTCCCGCCACCGCGCAGGCGCCGGCCGCCGCCGCGACCGCCACGCCGCTGCCGTCTCCGGCCGAACGCGAGCGCTCGGCCACGCTCAAGCAACTGGGTGTGGACTACGAGATGACCCTGCGCGGCATCCAGGGCAGCGCCGGTATCGCCTTCAGCACCCGCACCGACGAAGTGGTGCAGGCGGCGAACCTGCATCTGGTCTACAGCTACTCGCCGGCGCTGCTGCCGGACCTGTCGCACCTGAAGGTCAGCGTCAACGGCGTCACCGTGGCGACCCTGCCGGTCAGCCGCGAGAACGCCGGCAAGCTGCAGCAGAGCGACGTGCCGATCGATCCGCGCCTGATCAGCGACTACAACCGGCTCAACCTGCAACTGATCGGCCACTACACCCGCGATTGCGAGGATCCGGACCACACCAGTCTGTGGGCCAACATCGATCCGTCCACGCGGCTGTCGCTGACCGCCACCCCGCTGGTGCTGCGCAACGACCTGGCGCTGCTGCCGGTGCCGTTCTACGACAAGCGCGATACGCGCCGCCTGGAACTGCCGTTCGTGTTCCCGCAGCGCCCGGACCTGGCCACGCTGCGCAGCGCCGGCATCGTCGCCTCCTGGTTCGGCGCGCAGGCCGGCTACCGCGGCGCGTCGTTCGGCGTGGCCATCGGCGACGTGCCGGCCACCGGCAACGCGGTGCTGTTCGCCACCGCCGCGACGCTGCCGGCGGAACTGGCCGTGACCCAGGCCGGCCTGACCGAGATCGCCGGCCCGACCCTGGCGATGATCACCAATCCGCGTGATGCCACCGGCAAGCTGCTGCTGGTGCTGGGCCGCAACGACAACGACCTGCAGCAGGCCGCCACCGCGCTGAGCCTGGGCACGCCGTTCAACGGCCCGGTGGCGCGCATCGGCGAACTCAAGCCGGCGCAGCCGCGCAAGCCCTACGACGCGCCCAACTGGATCTCCGGCGACAAGCCGGTGCGCTTCGGCGATCTGGTCGCGCAGACCTCGCAGTTGAACGTCAGCGGCTACCACCCCGACCTGATCCGGGTCGGCCTGCAGCTGCCGCCGGATCTGTTCGTGTGGCAGCGCGACGGCATCCCGGTCAACCTGCGTTATCGCTACACGGTGCCGGAGACGCAGAACAAGTCGGCGCTCAACGTCAGCATCAACGATGCCTTCGTCACCACGCTGCCGCTCAACGGCCATGCCTATGCCGAGTCGCTGCCGCTGCGCTGGTGGCACGAACTCTCGCCCAAGGGGGCGATGCCGGTGGAGCAGAAACTGCTGCTGCCGACCGGGCCGTTCTCGGCCAACAGCCAGCTGCGTTTCCACTTCTTTTTCGACCGCCCGCAGGCGGAGGCGTGCAAGAACACCTTCCCCGACGTGTCCGGCGCGATCGACGCCGATTCCAGCGTGGACCTGCGCTCGTTCCATCACTACATGGCGATGCCGAACCTGGCCGCGTTCGGCAATGCCGGCTTCCCGTTCACCCGCCTGGCCGACCTGTCCGAGTCCACCGTGGTGGTGCCGGACGAGATCGGCGACCAGGACATGGCCAACCTGCTGACCCTGCTCGGCCGGCTCGGCGCGTCCACCGGCTACCCGGCGCTGCGGGTGACACTGATCCATGCCGCCGAGGTCGACAAGCACGCCGACAGCGACCTGCTGGTGTTCGGCAGCCTGCGCTCGCAACCGCTGTTCCAGCGCTGGAGCGCGGCGCTGCCGATCGGCGACGGCGCCAGCGGGCGGCGCTTTGCGATGAGCGACTGGGTGCTGGACAAGCTGCCCCGCTTCCTGTCGTTCGATGCGCGCCGCACCGACCTGCCGACCACCGCCGAGGTGGCGGTGAAGCCGGCACCCGGCGACGTGGTGCTGATGGGCTTCCAGTCGCCGCTGAAGGCCGGGCGCAGCGTGGTCGCGCTGCTGGCCGAGGACCCGGCCAGCGTCGAGGACTTCTTCGACGCCTGGCTGGAGCCGGCCACGCTGAAGGACTTCCAGGGCAGCGTGGTGCTGCTGCAGAAGGGCAAGGTGCGCAGCCTGGCCGGCAACCAGACCTACTATGTCGGTCACCTGCCGCTGCCGACCTGGGCGCGCTGGTACTTCTCGCAGCATCCGCTGCTGCTCGGCCTGGCGGTGGTGCTGCTGAGCGTGTTGCTGGCGCTGGCCGCGCGCGTGGTGCTGCGCCGACATTCGGCGGCGCGGCTGCAGGCAGGGCAGTGAACGGACACACCGGCCAACGCCGACGCCTGCTCGGCGGCCTGCTCGCCGCCGGTGCGGCGACGCTGCTGCCGCCGGCGCGCGCCGCGCTGGCGGTGGCGCCGGCCTGCGCGCCGTGGCGCGAGTGGACCGCGTTCGTCGGCAAGCACCTCGATGCCAGCGGGCGGGTGATCGATTTCCAGCACGCCGACCAGCGCAGCACCTCCGAAGGCCAGTCCTACGCGCTGTTCTTCGCGCTGGTGGCCAACGACCAGGTGCTGTTCGAGCGCGTGCTCGGCTGGACCCGGCACAACCTGTGCGGCGGCCGCCCGCAGCAGGTGCTGCCGGCCTGGCTGTGGGGCCGCGCCAGCGACGGCAGCTGGCGCGTGCTCGATGGCAACAGCGCCAGCGACGCCGACCTGTGGATCGCCTACGTGCTGCTCGAGGCCGGGCGCCTGTGGCAACGGCCCGGCTACACCCAGGCCGGTCTGCAGATGCTGGCGCTGGTGCGACGCACCGAACTGGCCGAGCTGCCCGGGTTCGGCAGCATGCTGCTGCCGGCGGCCAAGGGGTTCGTCAGGCCGCAACGCTGGACGCTCAACCCCAGTTACCTGCCGCTGCAGTTGCTGCGGCGCTTCGCCGCGGTCGATCCGAAGGGGCCGTGGGCCGGCCTGGCCACGCGCAGCGCACGGATGCTGCGCGACAGCGCGCCGGTCGGCTTCGCGCCGGACTGGACCGCCTGGGACGGCCGCGCGTTCGGCGTCGACCCCGACAAGGGCGCGATCGGCAGCTACGACGCCATCCGCGTGTACCTGTGGGCCGGCATGCTCGATGCCGCCGATCCGCTGCGCAAGGCGCTGCTCGACGACCTGTCCGGCCCGCTGCAGCAACTGCGCGCGCAGGGCCGTCTCGACGAGAAGATCGACAGCCGCCAGGGCGTCGGCAGCGGCCAGGCGCCGCCCGGCTTCGCCGCGGCCCTGCTGCCGTACCTGAGCGCGCTGCGCGAACCGGCGCTGCTCCAGGCGCAGGCGCAACGCATTCCCGCGCCCGGCGACGCCGCCGCGGCACGGCTTCCCTACTACGACCGGGTGCTGATCCTGTTCGGACGCGCCTGGCTCGACAACCGCTACCGCTTTTCCGCAGACGGCGCGCTGCAGCCCGCCTGGAGAACCCAATGCTCCGCATGAACCTCAAACCCCTGTACATGGCCGGCATGATCGACCTGTGCCTGCTCGCCGGCAGCGCGCACGCGCAGAACGCCGACGCCACCCAGCAACTGGTCAGTCAGGGCAACTACTGGCACGACCAGGGCCGCGACGATCTCGCCGCCGATGCCTGGCGCAAGCTGCTGCGGGTCGACCCGAACCAGCCCGACGCCCTGCTCGGCCTGGCCCAGATCGATCTGGCGCAGGGCCGCCAGACCGACGCGCGCAAGCGCCTGGCGCAACTGCAGAAGGCGCATCCGCAGGCGCCGCAGACCCAGCGCCTGGCCATGTCGATCGGCGGCACCGGCGATAACATCGACCTGCGCAACGCACGCCGCGCCGCCGCCGCCGGCCGCTACGTGGACGCGGTGCGCGCCTATCAGGCGCTGTTCGACGGCAAGGGCCCGCCGGACTCGCTGGCGCTGGAGTACTACCAGGCGCTGGCCGGCACCCCGCAGGGCTGGGACGGCGCACGCGACGGCCTGCGCCGCCTGGCTGCCGCGCAGCCGGACAACACCGCCGCGGCGCTGGCGCTGGCGCAGGTGCAGACCTACCGGGAACCGTCGCGGCGCGAGGGCATCGCCCAGCTCGCCGCGCTGAGCAAGCGCGCCGATGTCGCCGGTCCCGCGCGTGCCGGCTGGCGCCAGGCGCTGCTGTGGCTCAATGCCGGCCCCGCCGATGCGCCGCTGTACCAGGCGTTCCTGGCCGCCAATCCGAACGATGCCGAGATCGCCAAGAAGGCCGCGCAACTGCAGGAGCGCCGCGCGCAAGGCGGCGATCCGGCCGGCGAACAGTTGGGCGAAGGCTTCAAGGCGCTCAACGCCGGCAACCTGGCGCTGGCCGAACAGCGCTTCGCGCAGGTGCTGCGCGCGCGTCCGCGCGATGCCGAGGCGCTGGGTGGCCTGGGCTCGGTGCGGCTGCGCCAGCAGCGCTTCGGCGAAGCGCAGGAACTGCTGCGCCCGGCCGCGGCCGCCAACGGCAAGTGGCGCAGCGCGCTGGACAGCGCGCGCTACTGGCTGCAGCTGCAGCAGGCGCAGGCCGCGCGCACCCGCGGCGACACCGACGCCGCGCTGCGCCTGGTCCAGCAGGCGGTCAAGCTCAAGCCCGAGGAGGCCGCCGGCTACGCGTTGCTGGGCGACCTGCAGTCGGCCAGCGATGCCGCCGCCGCCGAAAAGAGCTACCGCGAGGCGCTGCGCCTGCATGCCGACGATGCCGGCGCGCTGCAGGGCCTGATCGCCCTGTACAGCCGCCAGGGCCGCGCCAACGAGGCCAATGCGCTGTTCGCCAGGCTCAGCCCGGCGCAGCGCCAGCAGGCCGGCGGCGAGTCCGCGCTGAAAGCCAACCTGCAGCGCGCCCGCGCGCAGCAGGCGCTGGAGGCCGGCGACACCGTCACCGCGCAGAGCGAGCTGGAAAAGGCGATGGTCGACAACCCGGGCGATCCGTGGGTGCGGCTGGACCTGGCGCGCCTGTACCAGCAGGCCGGGCGTCCGGACCAGGCGCGCAGCGTCATGGACGGCCTGCTCGCAGTGCACGGCGACATGCCCGAGGCGCTGTACGCCAATGCGCTGCTGGCGCAGGAACGCGGCGACTGGGCCAGCGCCTACGCCAGCCTGGAACGCATTCCGGCCAATGCCCGCACCGCCGAGATGAGCGCGCTGCGCAACACCGCCTGGGTCGAACAGCAGGCGGCCACGGCGCGCCTGCTGCAGCAGCAGGGCCGCGGTGGCGAAGCGCAGTTGCTGCTGGGCCGCACCGAGGCCGCGCTGGGCGACGCGCTGGAACAGCCGGCGCTGCTGGCGGCGATGGCCGGCGCCTATGCCGACATCGGCAGCAACCAGCGCGCGCTGACCCTGGCGCAGCGCCTGGTCGCGCAGAACCCCTCCACCGAGGCGCGCCTGCAATACGCCGGCGTGCTGCTGCGCGCGCACCAGGACGCGGAACTGGCGGCGACCCTGCGCCAGCTGCGCGACAGCGACATGAGCGCCGAGCAGCAGCGCCGCTACCAGGCGCTGCGCAGCGGCTACGTGCTGCGCCAGGTCGATGCCCTGCGCGAACTCGGCAACCTCGAAGCCGCCTACGACGCGCTGGCGCCGCTGCTGGCGCAGCAGAATCAGGATCCGCAGGCGGTGGCCGCGCTGGCGCGGCTGTACGCCGCCGCCGGCGACCAGCGCCAGGCGCTGGTGCTGTACCAGCAGCAACTGCAGCAGTCGCCCAACGACCTGGACACGCTGATCGCCGCGGCCAACACCGCCGCCGCGCTGCGCGACCTGCACAGCGCCGAGGACTACCTGCAGCGCGCGCTGGCGCAGGCGCCGGATTCGCCGCAGGTGCTTGGCGCCGCCGGCCGCGTGTACCGCAGCGCCGGCAAGAACCGCAAGGCCGAGAGCTACTTCCGCGCCGCACTGGCGGCGCAGGCGCGCGAGGCGGGCCAGTACGACAACGGCCTGCCGGCCGCCAACGGCCCGGCGTCCTACGCCGCTGCCGGGCGCCCGCTCAATCCGTTCGCCGGCATGAACGGACGCATGCCGCGCAGCGCCGCGGTGGTGTCCGACCGCCTCGGCGGCGGCGTGCCGGCCCCGGCCTACGCAGCGTCCGCGCTGCCGGCGTCCGCGCCGGCCGTGGCCGCCGGCGACGACCTGCCGCCGCCGGCCAGCGCCAGCGCCGTCGGCGTGGCCCTGGCCGCGTTGCCGGTGCCCGGGCAGCGCAGCACCGCCCGCAGCGTGCCGCGCGACCTGCCCGACGACGGGCTGCTGGCCGCGGCGCCGCGTGCGTCCCTGCGCCAGCCGGCCGCGCCGGCCAGCGCCGGCGGCGGTTCAACCGTGCTCGACGAACTGCGCGAGGTGCAGGCCGAGAACAGCGACAGCCTCGCTACCGGCGCCAGCTACCGCGCCCGCGACGGCGAGGCCGGCCTCGGCCGGCTGCGCGATCTGGAAGTGCCGCTGCACGGCGAGTTCGCGGTGGGCGAGGGCAAGCTGCAGGTCGACGTCACCCCGACCCTGCTCGACGCCGGCACGCTCGGCACCGGCTACGCCACCGCCAGCCGTTTCGGCGCCGGCCCGGCCGCGGCGATGGGCGATGCCCTGGCCGCCGACCGCACGCCGATCGACAGCCTGGTCGGCAGCGACCTGTACCAACTGCTGCTCACCGAAGGCAACAGCAATGCCACCCGCAACGCGCTGCGCACCTACGCGGTCAACACCGGGCTGTACAACAAGCTGTTCAACGACACCGACCCGGCGCTGACCAACGCACAGCGCCAGGCGGCAGCGCTGCAGGCGCTGTACGCCGAGCCGCTGTCGGCGTTCCTGCTCGGCAACACCGCCGCCGACACCGCGATCGGCACGCTGGCCAGCGCCATCCTCGGCGACGCCTCGCGCAGCGCCGACCTCAGCGCCGCCGACATCGCCCGCTTCCGCAACCTCGCCGCCAACCCCACCGCCGCGGCGCTGACCCCGGCCGGCTTCAGCCAGGCGCTGTACACCATGGCCGCCAACGGCAACGGGGCGCGGCGCATGGACCAGGACGCGCGCGGCGTCGGCATGGCGGTGACCTACAAGAACGGCGGCTTCAGCGCCGACCTGGGCAGCACCCCGGTCGGCTTCCCCGAGCGCCGCATCGTCGGTGGCGTCGGTTACCGCGGCCAGGCCGGCGACAACCTCACCTATTCCGGCCAGGTGTTCCGCCGCGCCGTCAGCGACAGCCTGCTGTCCTTCGGCGGCGTCGACGACGGCCGCGCCGGACTGGGCTGGGGCGGCGTGACCAGCAACGGCCTGCGCCTGTCGGCCACCCTCGACAACGGCCTGCTCGGCGGCTACGCCAGCGTCAGTGCCGACCGCCTGGTCGGCCGCAATGTCGCCAGCAACGACCACCGCCAGGTCGACCTGGGCGTGTACGTGCACGCGCTGGACACCGAGAACCAGTCGCTGACCGCCGGCCTCAACCTGACCGCGATGCAGTACGACAAGAACCTGGGCGGCTACACCTACGGCCAGGGCGGCTATTTCAGCCCGCAGGACTACGTGGACCTGGGCTTCCCGGTGCACTGGAGCGGCCGCACCGCCGGGCGCACGGTCAACTGGAGCGTGGACGCCAGCGTCGGCGTGCAGCATTTCCGCAGCGACGACAGCCCGTACTTCCCGACCAGCGCGCAGATGCAGCAGGCCGCCTACGACGCCGCCTCGCTGGCCGCACTGCTGGGCCTGACCGACCGCTACGTCGCGCCGGTCTATGCCGGGCAGAGCAAGACCGGCATGTCCTACAACATCGCCGGCGCGGCCGAATGGCAGATCGCCCCGCAGCTGTTCCTGGGCGGCCGCCTGCTGTTCAACAACGCCCGCGACTACACCCAGTTCAGCACCAACCTCTACGTGCGCTTCGTGCTCGACCGGCTCGGCGCCGGCCTCGGCCGCCGCCCGCAGGTGCTGGCCTCGCCGTACGTGCCGGAGTAGGGCGCGCGCCGCGCGGAGACCGGCGCAGGCGTCAACTGTCGTACAGCCGCGACAAGCGGCACCGAAACCCGACTGACACCCTCCGTCGTCGGGACTGACGTCGCTCCCACAAGGATGCCCCGCGCATCCCTGTGGGAGCGACGTCAGGCGGGCGTCACATGTGCACATCCATCTCGGCGGATGGCCCACGGCGCTGCGGAACCACGCGTGACGGAACGCGCGCTACGCTGGCCGGGTGCACGGTGGGAGGGACTTCAGTCCCGACGCATTGCGCCATCGGGAGGCGCGCCACGTCGCGCGTCGCGGCTGCAGGACAGTTCACGCCTGCAGAATTCGCCAAGCGCTTTGCCGCAACACGGGGATTGCACCGCGGCGTGTCGCAGTCGGGGCAGGGGAGGCCGCAGCCCGCGCTGCACGCGTCGCCGCCACGGCGGATAATCGCGGCCATTCCCCGCTGCCAGGAGTCCGCACATGATCCGCGACATCATCCGCATGGGCGACCCGCGTCTGTTGCGCCAGGCGCCGCCGGTCACCGATTTCGACAGCGCGCAACTGCATGCGCTGGTGGCCGACATGTTCGAGACCATGGACGCCGCGCGCGGCGTCGGCCTGGCCGCGCCGCAGATCGCGGTGGATCTGCAACTGATGGTGTTCGGCTTCGAGTGCAGCGCGCGCTATCCGGATGCGCCGCCAGTGCCGCGCACCGCCCTGGCCAACGTGGAGATCGAGCCGCTGTCCGACGACCTGGAGGACGGCTGGGAAGGCTGCCTGTCCATTCCCGGACTGCGCGCGGTGATTCCGCGCTACCGGCACATCCGCTACCGCGGCGTGCTGCCGGACGGCACCCCGCTGCAGCGCGAGGCCGAGGGCTTCCACGCCCGCGTGGTGCAGCACGAGCACGACCACCTGATCGGCCGCCTGTATCCCTCGCGCATCCGCGACTTCGACAGGTTCGGTTTCGAGGACGTGCTGTCCTACGACTTGTAGGGCCGGGATCCCCCGCGTTGGCGATGCGTGCCCAGCGGTCACTTCCGCATGCGTGCAGTGCCACGCGCTTGTGGGAGCGCTCCAGTCGCGACGGTTTTACCGGTAAGGCCCATCGCGACACAGGGACGTGCAACGAACTCGGCGGGTGCACTGTGGGAGGGACTTCAGTCCCGACGCATTGCGCCATCGGAAAGCGCACCGCTTCGCGTGTCGTCGCTGTATGACAGTCGACTCCCGCAGACTCCCGGAGCCAGAGAGCGGCCCCACCCGACAGTCAGCCAAAAACGCGCACGGTCCGCGCGAAGCGGGCCGTGGCGGGTGCTGCCAGAAACGCGCTGCGGCTTACTTCAGCGCCTTGAAACGCAGGCGCTTGGGGCCGGCGTCGTCGCCGAGGCGGCGCTTCTTGTCTTCCTCGTACTCGCGGTAGTTGCCCTGGAAGAATTCCACGTGCGAGTCGCCCTCGAAGGCGAGGATGTGGGTGGCGATGCGGTCCAGGAACCAGCGATCGTGCGAGATCACGAAGGTGTTGCCCGGGAACTCCAGCAGCGCGTCTTCCAGCGCGCGCAGGGTTTCGATGTCCAGGTCGTTGGACGGTTCGTCGAGCAGCAGCACGTTGCCGCCCTGCAGCAGGGTCTTGGCCATGTGCAGGCGGCCGCGCTCGCCGCCGGACAGCGAACCGACCATCTTCTGCTGGTCCTGGCCCTTGAAGTTGAAGCGGCCGATGTAGGCGCGCGACTGGATCTCCACGCCGTTGATGTTGAGGATGTCCAGACCGCCGGAAATCTCCTGGAACACGTTGTGGTTGCCTTCCAGCTTGTCGCGGCTCTGGTCCACGTACGACAGCTGCACGGTCGGCCCGACCACGATCTCGCCCGAATCCGGCTTCTCCTGCCCGGTGATCATCTTGAACAGGGTCGACTTGCCGGCACCGTTGGGGCCGATGATGCCGACGATGGCGCCCGGCGGGATGATCATCGACAGGTTGTCGATCAGCAGGCGGTCGCCGAACTTCTTGGAGACGTTCTTGAACTCCATCACCGAGTTGCCCAGGCGCTCGCCCGGCGGGATGAAGATTTCGTTGGTCTCGTTGCGCTTCTGGTAATCGACCGACTGCAGTTCGTCCAGGCGCGCCAGACGTGCCTTGCCCTTGGAGCGGCCGCCCTTGGCGTTCTGCCGGGCCCACTCCAGTTCCTTCTGGATCGCCTTCTGCCGCGCCTTTTCCTGGTTCTCTTCCTGCTTCAGGCGCTCGTCCTTCTGCATCAGCCATTCGGTGTAGTTGCCCTTCCACGGAATGCCGCGGCCGCGGTCCAGTTCCAGGATCCACTCGGCGGCGTTGTCGAGGAAGTAGCGATCGTGGGTGACCGCGACCACGGTGCCGGTATAGCGCGCCAGGAACTGTTCCAGCCACTCCACCGACTCGGCGTCGAGGTGGTTGGTCGGTTCGTCGAGCAGCAGCATGTCCGGCTTCTGCAGCAGCAGCCGGCACAGCGCCACGCGGCGCTTCTCGCCGCCGGACAGGTTGGCGATCTTGGCGTCCCACGGCGGCAGCCGCAGCGCGTCGGCGGCCACGTCGAGCTGGTTCTCCAGGGTGTGCGCGTCGCCGGCGGCCAGGATCGCCTCCAGGCGCTCCTGTTCCTTGGCCAGCGCGTCGAAATCGGCGCCTTCCTCGGCATAGGCGGCGTACACCGCTTCCAGCGCGGCCTGCGCCTGCAGCACTTCGCCCACGCCTTCCTCGACCGACTCGCGCACGGTCTTGTTCGGGTCCAGCTCCGGCTCCTGCGCCAGGTAGCCGACCTTGGTGCCGGGCTGCGGACGCGCCTCGCCTTCGAAATCGGTGTCCACGCCGGCCATGATCTTCAGCACGGTGGACTTGCCGGCGCCGTTGAGGCCGAGCAGGCCGATCTTGGCGCCGGGGAAGAACGACAGCGAGATGTCCTTGATGATCTGGCGCTTGGGCGGCACGGTCTTGCTGACCCGGTTCATGGTGTAGATGTATTGCGACATGGCGGCTCCAAAGGCGCAGGGCGCCCGCCGGCCGGCGGCCGGAGGGCGTCGAAAGGGATGGCGGATTATAGCCGGACGGCCGCCGGCATTCGTTGCCGCACGGTGGCGGCGGCAGACGCGCGGGCGGTGCCGCGCGGGCTACTCGGCGATCGGCGGCAGCGCTGCGCTCGGTGCCGTCGCCGTTTCCCCCGCGCGGCGCTGCCGGCGCAGATAGAACAGTGCGCAGATCACCAGCACCAGCATCGCCAGCCACTCGCTGTGCAGCGCCGCCTGCATCGCGGCCAGGCTGCCGCCACCGCGGGCGTGGGCGTAGATCGCGCCGAGTGCTGCCGGGCCCAGGCCCATCGCCGCCTGCAGGATGGTGGAGAGCATGGCGCTGCCCGCGCCTGCATGGTCGGTGGGCACCTGCGACAGGCCGATGCGGTAGAAGCTGGCCACGATCCAGGCCTGGCCGGCACCGATCAGTGCGGTCGCCGGGGCCAGGTTGCCCGCGCCCGGATGCGGCCACACGGCGTGCAGCGTCCAGCCCAGCGCCAGCAGGCCCAGCATCTGCACCAGGCAGCCCAGCAGCAGCGTCGGCAGCGGGCCGCAGCGCGCCGCCACGCGGGCGCTGACCAGCGCGGAGGCGAAGTAGGCCGCGCCCAGCACGATGAACGCATTGCCGGACTGCAGCGGCGAGAGGCCGGCGCCGGTCTGCAGGGTCAGCGCCAGCACGAACATGAAACCGCTCCAGCAGGTGAAGAACACCCCGCCCACCAGCAGCGCGAAGCGCACGCTGGGCAGCCGCAGCAAGGCCGGCGGCAGTAGCGGCGTGCGTCCGCGGCGTTCCTGCCACAGTTCGACCCGGGTTAGCGCCGCCAGCAGCGGCAGGCAGGCCGCCAGCACCGCCAGGCACGCCGGCGGCCAGTGCAGGGCAGGGCCCAGCGCCAATGGCAGCAGCAGGCAGGCCAGGAACAGCCCCAGCAGCCCGGCGCCGGCCAGGTCGGGCGGCATCCGCCGTGCCGCGCGGGTCTCCGGCACGGCGCGCAGGCAGGCCAGCGCCAGCAAGCAGAACGGCAGGTTGATCAGAAACACGCTGCGCCAGCCGGATCCGGCGATGTCCGCGCTGACCAGCGAGCCGCCCAGCACCTGGCCGATGACGAAGGCGATGCCGCCCAGCGAGCCGTACAGCGCCAATGCCCGGGCGTGCGCCTTGCCGTGCAGGCTGACGTGGATGGTGGCCAGAATCTGCGGTACCGCCAGCGCCGCCCCCAGTCCCTGCAGGATGCGGCCGGCCAGCAGGGCCGGGACCGAACCGGCCACCCCGCACAGCAACGAGGCCAGGCCGAACAGCAGCACGCCGGCACCGAACACGCGGCGCCGGCCGAGGTTGTCGCCGAGCCGGCCGCCCGCCGCCAGGCCCACCGCGAAGGCGACGCCGTAGACGGCCACGATCAGCTCCAGCTGGGTCGCCGACGCGTGCAGCGTGTGGGCGATCGAGCCAAGCGCGACATTGAGGATGGAGAAATCGATCAGCGGCAGCATCTGCCCGATCAGCAGGATGCCGAGGCCGCGGTGGCTCAGGTTGGGGGTGGTGGCGGGCATGGCGGAGGCGGGGGAGGGCGTGGTCATGGCGCGCAGTATGGTGAGTCGATAAACTGGTACAAGGACTCATTTATCCTGGTACTGGCGCTGCCTCCCTGATCTCGGACGGTCGCGTCGGGCGCCGTCTCCTGCGGCGTGACAGACACGCCGGCGCCGCCTGTCGACGTGGCGTCGTCGGGCACCGGCGGACAGCAAAAGTGGAGAAGACGATGCAACTGGACCTCGCGCATTCCACCTCCAGGCCGGAGCGGGCGGTCGCGCCTGCTGCGTCGGGCCCGGCCCTGGCCAGCGAGCGTGCCCGCGCGCTGGGCGCCTTCCTGCGCGCCCGCCGCGAGAGCCTGGACCCGGCGCGGCTGGCGCTGCCGCGCGGCGGCAGGCGGCGCACCCCCGGCCTGCGCCGCGAGGAGGTGGCCTTGCTCGCCGATGTCGGCGTGACCTGGTACACGTGGCTGGAACAGGGGCGCCCGGTCCGCGCCTCGGCGCGCGTGCTGACCGCCATCGCCCATGCCCTGCAGTGTTCGGAGGTCGAAACCGCGCACGTGCTGGCGCTGGCCGGCGTGGGCGGCACGACCGCCCTGGCGCCGCCGCCGTGCCAACGCCTCACCGGCACCGGGCGCATGCTGCTGGACCAGCTCGGCCCGTGGCCGGCAATGCTGCAGACCCCGCGCTTCGACATCCTCGGCGCCAACCCGGCCTTCGAGCGCCTGATGGGCGTGACCCTGGCCGACCTGGCGGACGCCGATCGCAACTGCGTCTATCAGGCCTTCACCAATCCGCGCTGGCGCGACGCATTGCTCGATCGCCAGGACGTGCTGCAGCACATGGTGGCGTTGCTGCGCGCGGCGATGGCCGAACACCTGGGCGAGCCGGAATGGGAGGCGCTGCTGGCGCGCTACCGCGCGGCCTCTCCCGAGTTCGATGCGCTGTGGCGGCAGCGGCGCGAGGTGCGCGGCGTGGAGAACCAGCTCAAGCGCTTCCGCCATCCGCAGGAAGGCGAGTTGCGCCTGCAGCAGGTCAACTGGTGGTCGGCGCCGCGCAACGGCAACCGTCTGGTGGTCTATTTGCCAGCCGATGACACGGCGCAGGCGGCGCTGTTGCGCCTGCACGCGCAGGCCGGAAATGCCGCTGGATGAACGCTTTCCTAGCCCGATCCGTGAAGCTGAATACGTAACCGATTCCAGCAGGAGACGGTTCAGACGAAAACGGCCTAAATGCAACCGCCACACCACGTGACGGAGTTGCCATGAACATGAAACGCATTGCCACAATCGCCCTCTCGTCCGCGCTGGCGCTGGGTTTCATGGCGCCACCCGCGTTCGCCTGGGGTCCGGGCGGCCCGGGTCCCGGTCCGGGCTGGGGCCCTCCGGGTCCTCCGGGGCCGCCGCCCCCGCCGCCGGGACCGGGTCCGCGCGACCATGGCTGGTACGACCGCGGCTACCGCGATGCCGATCGCGAGCGCTACTGGCGCGACCGTGAGCGCGACCGCCGCGACGCCCGTCGCGCCTACGACCGCGGCTACCGCGATGGCTATCGCAACGGCCCGGACGTCGTCTATTACCGCCCGGGTCCGCCGCGCTGGGCGCGCGGCCAGCGCTACTACGGCCCGAACTACGTGGTCTACGACTACGACCGTTATCAGGTCCGGCGCCCACCGTACGGCTACCGCTGGGTGCGCGACGACACCGGCAACCTGCTGCTGGTCGCCATCGCCACCGGCATCATCGCCGACCTGGTGCTCAGCGGCCGCTGAGCCCTGCTGCGGCATCGCCAGACGGCCTCCTTCGGGAGGCCGTCTGCGTTTTGGTTCGCCCTCGGCCGCGCGCGGGGCTTAAACTAGTCGTCTGCCTTCTGTCCATGCCCCCCGGAGACCCGATGTTCCCGCGCGACGCCCGCATCGAAACCTACGACCCCGACCTGGCCCGCGCCATCGCCGCCGAAGCCGGCCGCCAGGAAGACCACGTCGAGCTGATCGCCAGCGAGAACTACTGCAGCCCGCTGGTCATGGAAGCGCAGGGCAGCCAGCTGACCAACAAGTACGCCGAAGGCTACCCGGGCAAGCGCTACTACGGCGGTTGCGAATTCGTCGACGTCGCCGAGCAGCTGGCCATCGACCGGGTCAAGCAATTGTTCGGCGCCGACTACGCCAACGTACAGCCGCACAGCGGCTCGCAGGCCAATCAGGCGGTGTACTTCGCGCTGCTGCAGCCGGGCGACACCATCCTCGGCATGTCGCTGGCGCACGGTGGCCACCTGACCCACGGCGCCAAGGTCAACGCCTCCGGCAAGCTGTTCAACGCCGTGCAGTACGGCGTCAACGACCAGGGCCTGATCGACTACGACGAAGTCGAGCGCCTGGCCGTGGAGCACAAGCCGAAGATGGTGGTGGCGGGCTTCTCCGCCTACTCGCAGGTGATCGACTGGGCGCGCTTCCGCGCCATCGCCGACAAGGTCGGTGCTTACTTCTTCGTGGACATGGCACACGTGGCCGGCCTGGTCGCCGCCGGTGTCTATCCGACCCCGCTGCCGCACGCGCACGTGGTCACTTCCACCACCCACAAGACCCTGCGCGGCCCGCGTGGCGGCATCATCGTCGCCAGTGCCGCCGGCGCCGGCGACAAGCTCGAAGACCTGTCCAAGAAGCTGCAGTCGATCGTCTTCCCCGGCATCCAGGGCGGCCCGCTGATGCACGTGATCGCGGCCAAGGCGGTGGCGTTCAAGGAAGCGCTGGAGCCGGAATTCACCCGCTACCAGCAGCAGGTGGTGAAGAACGCCCAGGCCATGGCCAAGACCCTGATCGCGCGCGGCTACAAGATCGTCTCCGGCGGCACCGAGAACCACCTGATGCTGGTGGACATGATCGGCCGCGACGTCTCCGGCAAGGACGCGGAAGCGGCGCTGGGCAAGGCCCACATCACCGTCAACAAGAACTCGGTGCCCAACGACCCGCGCTCGCCGTTCGTGACCTCGGGCCTGCGCCTGGGCACCCCGGCGATCACCACCCGCGGCTACCAGGAACAGGATTGCGTCGATCTGGCCAACTGGATCGCCGACGTGCTCGACGCCCCGGCCGACGATACCGTGCTGGCGCGCGTGCGCGACGCAGTGACCGCGCAGTGCCGCAAGTATCCGGTGTATGGCTGAAAAACGGGAATGGAGAATGGAGAATCGGGAATGGTTGAAAGTGCTAGCTGGCGCCTTTGGCGTTCCCATTCCCCATTCCCGTTTCCCCACTCCCGGCACCTATATGGCTGAGGCGGGAATGGAGAATGGAGAATCGGGAATGGTCAGAAGCGCTACGCTTGCGCGGTTGACGTTCCCATTCCCCATTCCCGTTTCCTCATTCCCGGCGCCCTGAATGCACTGCCCCTTCTGCCAGCACACCGATACCCGGGTGATCGATTCGCGCGTGTCCGAGGACGGCGCGACGATCCGCCGGCGTCGCGAGTGCGAGGCCTGCGGCGAGCGCTTCAGCACGCTGGAGACGATCGAACTCAAGCTGCCGACGGTGATCAAGAGCGACGGCGGCCGCGAGGCGTTCGATGCGCGCAAGCTGCGCACCAGCTTCGATCGCGCGCTGCAGAAGCGGCCGGTGGCCGAGGAGCAGATCGAGGCGGCGGTGCGTGCGGTGGTGCACCAGTTGCGCATGTCCGGCGAGCGCGAACTGCCCTCGATCCGGGTCGGCGAGTACGTGATGGCCGAGCTGCGCAAGCTCGACCACGTCGGCTACGTGCGCTTCGCCTCGGTGTACCGCAGCTTCCAGGACGTGGCCGATTTCCGCGAGGAGATCGAGAAGCTCGAGCGCGAGTTGCCGGTGGGCAGCGAGCAGCTGCCGCTGCTGGACCTGGTGCGCGCGGCCAAGCCGGGCGACAAGACCGGCAAGCGCTGAGCGCATGCGCATCGTCTGTCTGGCCGAGGCCGCGCAGCACATTCCCGCGCTGGCGCAGGAGCATCTGCAGGCGTTCGGCCCGCTGCTGCCGGAGTGGAACGTGGTCGAGGCCGAGGCCGACCTGCGCAGCCACCGCGACGAACGCCGCATCCCCACCAGCTGGATCGCCCTGGACGGCGAGGACTGGCTGGGCTCGGTCAGCCTGCTGCAGAACGACGACGCGCGCATCCGCCAGTTTTCGCCGTGGCTGGCGACGCTGTACGTGCGGCCGCAGGCGCGCGGTGCCGGCGTCGGCGCCGCTTTGGTCGCGCACTGCGTGCAGGCTGCCGCGCGCTTCGGCGTGCAGTGGCTGTACCTGTACTGCGAACCGGTGCTGGTGCCGTTCTACGAGCACCTGGGCTGGCAGCGCCATGCCGACCTGCCGCTGGGGTTGCTGCAGATCGTGGTGATGCGCCGCGACGTCAGCGCTGCTACCGCATCCGCATGAGCGCCGACGCCGTCCCCGGCTTCTCCGCCGACGACCATCGCTGGATGGCGCAGGCCCTGCGCCTGGCCGAGCGCGGCGCCTACACCACACGACCCAACCCGATGGTCGGCTGCGTGATCGTGCGCGACGGTGTCGTGGTGGGTGAGGGATTCCACCAGCGCGCCGGCGGGCCGCACGCGGAGGTGTTCGCGCTGCGCGCCGCCGGCGAACGCGCCCGTGGCGCCACCGCCTACGTGACCCTGGAGCCGTGCGCGCACTACGGCCGCACCCCGCCGTGCGCGCTGGCGCTGATCGAGGCCGGGGTGGCGCGGGTGGTGGCGGCGATGGCCGACCCGTTCCCGCAGGTCAACGGCGGCGGCTTCGCACTGCTGCGAGAGGCTGGCATCGCGGTGCAGGCGGGCCTGATGGACACGCAGGCGCGCGCGCTCAATCGCGGTTTCCTGTCGCGGGTGGAGTGCGGCCGGCCTTGGTTGCGGATCAAGCTCGGTGCCAGCCTGGACGGACGCACCGCGCTGGCCAGCGGCGAATCGAAATGGATCACCGGCGCGGCGGCGCGCCAGGACGTGCAGCACTGGCGCGCCCGCGCCGGCGCCATCCTCACCGGCGCCGGCACCGTGCTGGCCGACGACCCGGCACTGACCGTGCGCCTGGAGGCGGCGACCGAAGTGGAGCCGCCGCTGCGCGTGGTGCTGGACGCGCGACTGCGCAGCCTGGCGCAGGCCAAGGTCCGCGACGGCAGCGCGCCGACCCTGTACCTGCATGCGCCGGACTGCGTGCCGCCGGCGCTGGATCATGCCGCGTTCGCCGCGGTGCCGCTGCACGACGGCCGCTGCGACCTGCACGCGGCGCTGCGCCTGCTCGGCGAGCGCGGCATCAACGAGGTCCAGGTCGAGGCCGGGGCGACGCTGAGCGGTGCACTGCTGCGCGCCGGCCTGGTCGACGAGGTGCTGGTGTACATGGCGCCGCTCCTATTGGGCGATACCGCGCGTTCGCTACTGGCCGGGCTCGGCATCGAGACCATGGCGCAGCGCGTACCGCTGCAATTGCAGGACGTGCGCCAGCTCGGCGACGACCTGCGCCTGCTGCTGCGGCCGGCGATCGCCGCCAGCGCGGGGGCGGCCTCGCCCTGAGCGATCGCCGGTGATGCGCGTCGCCGCGCGCAAGGTTGCCGTGCGCACCGCGACGCTTTGTCCCACCGGTGGCGCGCTGTACCGGGCGGCCGCTGCGGCCGCGCCTGCTAGAATGCCCGAGCCGGTTCGCCGGCGACCACAAACGTCTTCAGGGCGGGGTGCGATTCCCCACCGGCGGTAGGTGCGTTCGCGCACGAGCCCGCGAGCGCTTCCCGGCGCAGGCGCGACGCGCCGAATCGGGAAGGTCAGCAGATCCGGTGCGATGCCGGAGCCGACGGTATAGTCCGGATGAAAGAAGACGGCCTTCGCGCAGCCTTGCGGCTGTGCGCGTGCCTGTTTGCCTTGTGGCGTTTTTCGCTCACCCCATTGCGAGAAACGTAGCTATGTTCACCGGAATCATCGAAGGCGTTGGCCATCTCGCCGCACGCCAGCCGCAGGGCGGCGATCTCCGCTTCACCTTCGCCACCGGCAGCCTGCCGTTCGCCGACGTGCGCCTGGGCGAGAGCATCGCGGTCAATGGCGTGTGCCTGACCGTGATCGCCTTCGACGCGGCGGCGTTCCAGGCCGACGCCTCCACCGAGACCCTGGCGCTGACCACGCTCGGCCGCCTGGCCGAGGGCGCGACACTGAACCTGGAGCGGGCGATGCGCCCCAGCGACCGCCTCGGCGGGCACCTGGTCAGCGGCCATGTCGACGGCCTCGGCGAGGTGCTGTCGATTCACGACGATGCGCGCGCGCAGCGCTGGCGTTTCGCCGCGCCGGCGCCGCTGCTGCGCTACATCGCCAAGAAGGGCTCGATCTGCGTGGACGGGGTCAGCCTCACCGTCAATGAAGTCGACGTCGAAGGCTTCGAGGTCGCGCTGATTCCGCACACCGTGGCGCACACCGCGTTCGCGCAGACCGCCGTCGGCGCGGCGGTGAACCTGGAGATCGACCTGGTCGCGCGCTACGTCGAACGCCTGTTGCAGGGCCGCCAGGACTGATCCTGGCCGCGTCCGGCCTTCTGCCTCTCCGCCACGCTGCGCCGATGCCTGCGGCGCGCGCGGCACCTTCCGTCTTTCCGCGAGTCCCCGCATGTCGCCTTCCGTTACCCCGAGCCTGAATTTCGCCTCCGTCCCCGAGCTGCTGGAAGAACTCCGCGCCGGCCGCATGGTGGTCATCGTCGACGACGAGGACCGCGAGAACGAGGGCGACCTGATCATGGCCGCCGAGCTGGTCAAGCCATCGGACATCAATTTCATGGTCACCCACGCGCGCGGCCTGGTGTGCCTGTCGCTGACCCGCGAGCGCTGCGCGCAGCTCGGCCTGGCGCCGATGGTCCAGCGCAACACCGCGCAGTTCCATACCAACTTCACCGTCAGCATCGAGGCGGCCGAGGGCGTCACCACCGGCATCTCCGCCTACGACCGCGCCCACACCGTGCGCACCGCGGTCAAGCCGGACGCCAAGCCGCACGACCTCAGTCAGCCCGGCCACATCTTCCCGCTGATCGCCCAGCCGGGCGGGGTGCTGACCCGAGCCGGCCACACCGAGGCCGCCAGCGACCTGCCGATGCTGGCGGGGCTGGAGCCGGCCGGCGTGCTGGTGGAAGTGCTCAATCCCGACGGCAGCATGGCGCGGCGTCCGCAGCTGGAAGCGTTCGCCCGCACCCACGGGCTGAAGATGGGCTCGATCGCCGACCTGATCGCCTACCGCCTGGCCACCGAGCACACCGTCGAACGCATCGACGAGCGCCCGATCGAGACCGAGTTCGGCGGCTTCACCCTGGTCACCTACCGCGACCGCATCGCCCACGACCTGCACTTCGCGCTGGTCCGCGGCACCCCGGACGCCGACACCCCGACCCTGGTGCGGGTGCAGGTGGAGAACCCGCTGGCCGACCTGCTGCACTGGCGCCGCGACGACTTCGGCGTGGCCGCCAGCGACGCCCTGCGCGCGATCGCCGCCGCCGAGCGCGGGGTGATGGTGGTGCTGTCGGCGCCGCGCGACAGCGAGGCGCTGCTGGCGCGGCTGCGCGCACAGCCGGAGGCGGCGCACGGCAAGGACGTGGGCCAGTGGCGGCGCAACGGCGCCGGCAGCCAGATCCTCGCCGACCTGGGCCTGGGCAAGCTGCGCGTGCTCGGCACGCCGCGCCGGCAGATCGGCCTGGCCGGGTTCGGGCTGGAGGTGGTGGAGCATGTGGAGCCGGGAATCGGGACCCGGGACCCGGGACCCGGAAAAGCCTGATCCCGGCGCGCGACCTCGTTTGCTTCTGCCGGACCCCGGGTCCCGGGTCCCGGCTGTTAAACTCTCCCACCCCCTCAAGCTGCCACCGCCATGTCCCACTACGAAGGCGACCTCCGCACTCCCGAGTCGGCGCGTTTCGCGATCATCGCCAGCCGCTGGAACGCCCGTATCACCGACGTGCTGGTCGCCGGTGCGCGGCAGAGCCTGGCCGGCAACGGCATCGCCGATGACGCGGTGGACGTGATCCGGGTGCCGGGCGCGTGGGAGTTGCCGCTGGTCGCCGCCCGCCTGGCCGCGGCCGGCAAGCATGCCGCGATCATCGCGCTGGGTTGCGTGATCCGCGGCGACACCCGCCACTACGAACATGTCGCCGACGGCTGCGCCGAGGGCCTGCTGCGGGTGTCGCTGGACTTCCGCATCCCGGTGCTCAACGGCGTGCTCGCCGTGGAGCAGGTCGAGGACGCCGAGGCGCGCGCCGGCGGCAGCC
>NZ_NKUH01000056.1:0-46550 GCF_009192895.1 Xanthomonas sp. LMG 12460
TTCTACTATGCCATAAGCGGCCGCCGATGCCGCCGCGGGGGTGGGCGCAGACAGCGATGCGACCTGGGGCGCGCGCGGCGACTGAGGCGTGCGGTCGAGCAGGCTGCCATCGAGGGACTGCACCGGCGTCTCCTGCAGGGCAATCGCCGCCAGGCGCGCGAGCGCCGCGTCGCGGAACGCCTGCGCTTCATCCAGCGCCGCGGTGGCATCGGCCACTTCGCTGCGCGCGGTGCAGGCGCGGCAGGATCCGTTCCCGCGCAGCCTGATGCAGGTGATGGGCAAGCAACTGGCGCTGCTCGAACGCGACACCGCGCAGCGGCAATGCAGCGGCGCGGGTCCGCAGGCGCGGCTGCGCACGCTGCGCCTGCTCGGCGACGAACTGAGCACGGCGTTTCCCGACCTGGCCGACGACAGCCGCTTCCGCGAGCACGCCGATGCGCTGCGCGCCGGTGTGGACGCGGCGCTGGCACAGCCGCCGGCCGACTGCGCCGCGCTGGCGCAGGCGCGCCAGCAGATCGACGAACGCTGCGACGCCTGCCACCGCGATTTCCGCTGAGCGTTCGCTGAGAGCGGCGCCGAGCTTGCTGCAGGGGTTTCGCTGACGGACCGACGCAGGCCTCGCTGCGCTGTCGGCGTGGCTTCAGCGCACATGTGCCAGTGCGCGTATCGATGAATTGCCGCTGACGCGAGCCGGCGCGAGGCTGAACGGCACCTGCCAGGGTTGGCGTTGCATTCACGCAGGGGTGGACAGGATGCGTGCGAACGCGGCGCTGCCGCCGCGCTCCATCACTGTCGAGGAGAGCACCCATGAAGATTCAACTGATGGCCACCGCTGCCGTGGCGACCCTGGCGCTGGCAGGCTGCGCCACGTCCCCGGGCTATGGCGGCGGTTACGGCGGCGGCTACAGCCAGCCGGCGCGTGGCGGTTACACCCAGACCCGCTGCGCCGACTGCGGCATCGTTACCCGCATCGACACCGTACCGTCCGGCCGCACCGCGCCGTCGGCCACGGGCGCGATCCTGGGCGGCATCGTCGGCGCGGTCGCCGGCCACGAGATTTCCGACCATACCGGCGGCAGCAAGGGCAACCAGAACGTGTCGGCGGTGGCCGGCGCGGCGGCTGGCGCGCTGGCCGGCAACCAGATCCAGAAGAACGTCACCAGCGATACCTACGACGTGCATGTGCAGATGGACGACGGCCGGGTGATCGTGGTCAACCAGCGCGACCTGGCCGGGGTGCGCGAGAACACCTACGTGCGCGTGGTCAACGGGCGCGTCGTGCCGCGCTGATCGGCCTCGGCGAGCTGCCCCGAAACGCAAAAAGGCCCGCAGCGCGGGCCTTTTTGCTGCGCGCGGCGCCGCGCGCGACAGCGCCTCAGAGCGGCTGCACCGCGTCGGCCTGCAGGCCCTTCTGGCCCTGCACCACGGTGAAGCTGACCTTCTGGCCTTCCTTCAGGCTCTTGAAGCCTTGGGTCTGGATCGCCCGGAAGTGCACGAACACGTCCTCGCCGTTTTCGCGGCTGATGAAACCGAAACCCTTGGCATCGTTGAACCACTTCACGGTGCCGTTTTCGCGATTGCCAGTGCCGTTCATGATCGACTTACTCCTTGGAACACGTCTCAGGGGTGGGTACGCCGTGGGGTGCGGCGGCTGGTTGCAAGGAGGAAGCGAGGTATAACGATGTAGCGGATCGGTGGATCTACCGCATCAGGCCACGATTCACGGTGACCTTTGCAAACGCAGCGGCTGCAACTTACCCCGGTCAAAATGAAAATGCAATCAGCAAAAAGACCCCATCTGTCAACCCCCAAATCTCCCCCGCGGTGAGCCACGTGGACCCTGCGTTCATCTATTACGTCTGTGCCGGCCTCCTGGTTCTGGTCGGGCTGGCAGGGGTGCTGCTGCCGGCCCTGCCCGGCACCCCGCTGATGTTCGCCGGGATGCTGCTGGCGGCCTGGGCCGACGGCTTCCAGCGGCTGGGCTGGCCGACGCTGACCGTGCTGGGCGTGCTCACCGCGCTATCGCTGCTGGTCGACCTGCTGGCCACCGCGTTCGGTGCGCAGCGCGTCGGCGCCAGCCGCAAGGCGCTGTGGGGATCGGTGCTGGGCGGGATCGCCGGCATGTTCTTCATGCCGATCGGGCTGTTCGTCGGCCCCTTCGTCGGTGCTCTGGCCGGGGAGTACTGGCACGGCCGCGAACTGCGCCAGGCGACCCGCGTCGGCGTCGGCACCTGGCTGGGCATCGTCCTGGGCACCGCCGCCAAGCTCGGCCTGGCCCTGGCGATGCTCGCGGTGTTCGCGGTGGCCTGGCTGCTCTGACGCAGCACGCCTGAAGACGGCGTCGCGGCGGCAGCATGAACGTGTGATGACCCTGTTGTCGTCACTTCCTGTATTTTCCCTGCCGGCCATTCACCCCGGCAGCGCACCACCCGCCCGCGCCGCCCGTTGCAGCGAGAACCGCATGTCCCATCGTCAGGTCCGTCCCCTGTTGCTGCTGTCGATCGCGGCCGTGCCGCTTGCGCACGCGCAGGAAGTCCTGCCCACCCCCGCCTCGCCGGAAGCCTGCGTGGCGATTTCCAGCGACGCCGCCCGCCTGGCCTGCTATGACCAGGCGTTGTCGCGCCGCACCGCCGATCCGCAGGCCGCCGATGCCGCGGCAAAGGCTGCCAGCGAACGCCAGAAGCAACAGCTGGACGCCAGCGTGCCGGAAGACGCCGGCGTCGCCGAGCGCACCCGCCAGCGCGCCGCCGCGATCTTCAAGCAGGACCGCTACGACAGCACCATCGCCAATGCCGGCAAGGGCTCGCTGCTGGACAGCCGCTGGGAACTGGCCAAGGACTCCAAGCTGGGCACCTTCCAGCTGCGCGCCTACAAGCCGGTGTACCTGCTGCCGGCGTTCTGGACCAGCAAGAAGAACGAGCTGCCGTCCTCGCCGAACCCGGTCAACACGGTGACCACCGCCGAGCCGCTGGACAGCGTGGAGGCGAAGTTCCAGCTGAGCTTCAAGACCAAGATCGTGGAGAACATCTTCGGCGACAACGGCGACCTGTGGGGCGCGTATACCCAGAGCTCGCGCTGGCAGGTCTACAACGCGGAGCAGTCGCGGCCGTTCCGCGAGACCAACTACGAGCCGGAACTGATGCTGGTGTTCCGCAACAACTACAGCCTGTTCGGCTGGAAGGGACGGATGACCGGCATCCAGCTGACCCACCAGTCCAACGGCCGCAGCGATCCGCTGTCGCGCAGCTGGAACCGGGCGATGCTCAACATCGGCCTGGACCGCGACAACTGGGCGCTGGTGCTGCGCCCCTGGTACCGCATCCCGGAGAGCCGCAAGCAGGACAACAATCCGGACATCGAGGACTACATGGGCCGCGGCGACGCGACCCTGATCTACAACCGCAACGGCCACGAGGTGGCGCTGATGGCACGGCATTCGCTGCGCGGCGGCGACCGCTCGCACGGCGCGGTGCAGCTGGACTGGGGCTTCCCGATCAGCAACCTGCTGCGCGGCCATGTGCAGGTGTTCGACGGCTATGGCGAGAGCATGATCGACTACAACCACCGCGCCACCTACGTCGGCGTCGGCATCTCGCTGCTGGAATGGTTCTGATCGGCCACGGCTGAGCGGCGCACGCGACGCCCGCCTGGGCGTCGCGTGCGCTAGCCGCGGTCGCGACGCGACCGCGCCCACCAATCGCCGATCGCTCAGAACCGGTAGTTGCCCTTCAGCCACAGGTTGCGGCCCGGTTCGGCGATACGCACCGGGTCGGCCGGGAAGCCGAAATCGGCGCTGCCGGCCAGGTTGAGATGTTCGCTGTAGCGGCGGTCGAACACGTTGTCGATGCCGGCGCTCAGCCGCAGCGCCTCACTGACCCGGTAGCCGCCGCTCACCCCCAGCGTGGCGAAACCGGCGCTGCGGCCGAGGTCGCGGCCAACCACGTTGCCTTGGTCCAACGCCACCCGCCCCTGCCGCGCCACCGCGCGCAGCAACGCCCCGGCCGACCAGCGCTGCCCTTCCCACTCCAGTCGCAGCCGCGATTCCAGCGGCGGCATCTGCGGCAAGGGCGTGCCGTCGCTGCGGTTCTCGCCCCAGGCGTAGGCCAGCGTGCCGCCGAGAGTCAGGCCGTGCAACGGCTGCCAATCCAGTCCCGCCTCGGCGCCGGCGATGCGCGCATCGACATTGTCGACGCGGGTGGTGGTGCCCATCATGCCGCCGTCAGCATAGGTAAAGAGGATGAAGTCCTGCACCCGCCCGGCGTAGGCGGAGACCCAACCCTGCACGGTCGCGCCGCGGTACTGCAGGCCGAGATCGAGCTGGGTGGTGCGTTCCGGGCGCAGCCCGGCGAAGGCGTTGGCCGCGCCCATCGGGCCCATGTCCGCAGAGAACAGCTCCCAGTAGTCCGGCATGCGTGCGCTGCGGCCCAGGCCGGCATACCAGACGGTGTCGGCCGAGAGGTTGCGCTCCACGCGCAGGAAGCCGCTGCCCAGGTCTTCGCTGCGCGTCTGCCCGGCGGTGGGATTGGGCATGCCCATCATGCCGATGCTGCGCCGGGTGTCCTCGACCTGCGCGCGATCCAGGCGCAGGCCGGCGATCCAGCGCTGCGCCGTGCCGGCGCCGAAGGTCGCCTCGGCGAAGGCGCCGAGATTGTCGAACCGCGCGTCGGTGCGCCACGGCACGGTCCGGTATGCGCCCTCGCCGCTGGCGCTGCGGTCGCGGTGGCGGCTTTGCTGGGTGTCGACGCCGGCCTGGACCACGACCTGCTCCCAGCGCCACTCCGATTCCACGCGCCCGCCGCGGGTGCGCCGGTCCACGTTGGCGGCCATCGGCATCGGCATCGCCGACTGCGGGTTGGGCCGGCGCAACGTGTAGTTGTCCATGACGTGGTCGGCGTCGTTGACGTAGGCGTTGGCGCGCAGCGCTTCCCAGGCGCCAGGCAGGTCGGTGCGCTCGAAGCGCGCGGCGTAGCTGGTGCGACGGAACTGGGTGCCGTCCATGCTGCGCCCGGCGTAGCGGGCCAGGCCGTCGCCGCTGCCGGCGGAGAGTTCCAGCACGGTGTCCGGGTCCGGGGTCCAGCCGACCGCGGCGTCGGCATTCCACTTGCGCCAGCGCGACGGCACCACTGCGCCGTCGCCATCGCGGTAGTCGCCGGACTCGGAGCGGTTGGCGTCCACGCGGGCGTAGCCGCTGCGGTTGCCGCCACGCAGGTCCAGGTTCTGGTCGTTGCGGCTCCAGGACCCGACCAGCGCGCTGGCCTCGCCTTCCAGCGTCGGCGCAGCGTAATGCGGTGTGTCGCGCTCGAAGCGCACGGTGCCGGCGGAGGCGCCGGGGCCCCAGCGCACGGTCTGCGGGCCCTTGACGATGGTGAGCCGGTCGAAGGTCTCCAGCGCGATGTAGGACAAGGCGTTGTCCATCCGCGCCGGGCACGCGCCGACCAGGGTACCGTCGTTGCTGAGCACGTTGAGCCGCGAGCCGAACATGCCGCGCAGCACCGGATCGCCGTTGGTGCCGCCGTTGCGGATCGCGGCGAAGCCCGGCACGGTCTTCAGATAGTCGGCGCCGTCGCTGGCCGGCACCGGCTGCCGCGGCAGCTTCGGATCGACCGTCCAGGTCAGCGGCGCGACCGGCGCGGTGGCAGTCACCTGCATCCGGTCGAGGGTGGTGGCATCGGGCGCTTCGGCATGGCCGGAAGCGGGAAACAGACTGACAAGAATGCAGCACGACAACGCCGCCCGCGTGGGCGACGGCAGGAACTGAGGCATGAGGTGGACTCCAGAAAAGAACGGCGCCGGCGCGCTTAGCGCACCGGAAACAGGAGAGCGTTCTGGAGATTCGGTGGCGGCCCGCGTGCGGCGTGCGCCCGCCAGCGCACAGCGGCATGGACGCGATGACGCAGCGGCGTCGCGGCCCTCGGCGCCGGCAAGGCCGCGGCCAGCAGCAGGACGATCGCCAGCCATGGCAGCAGCCGTGCGGCGAGCAGGCAGTAATCGCAGGCGGCATGCGCCGGGCCATGGTCGCGCTGTGCGCCCGACACCTTGTGGTGATCGGCGTGGATCGCGTGCGCGGCACCGTGTTCCGGTGGCAGTTCCGGCATCGCCTGCAACCCGGCCGTCGTGCACATCGGCACCGACAGGCTTGCGGTCTCCAGCAGCCGGCTGGCCACCGGCGCGACCACCAGCAACAGCGCGGCCAGCAAGGCGGGCCAGCGCATCAGGCGGCGCAGTCGGGCGGGGGCACGGAGGGCGGACACCGCATCATTCTAGGCGGCCGCGTCGGCAGCGGGTCGGCCGCAGTCGCGGGTGCGACAACGTGACGCAGGAGGGGGCGCCGCATGCTGCGCGGCGACGCGCGACGCCTCTTGCGCGCGGTGAATCACGTGAGCGGTCAGCGCACGTGCTTGTGAATCAGCGCTTTGCTGATTCGGCTCTCATGTCGAAGAGCAGAAAAAAGGGACGAGCACAGTTTCCGCGAACCCACTTCCGTTGCCCGGGGAAGCTGCCGGAACCCCGACAGCCGACGCCCCACGACATAGCCACCGTTGCTTCCGAAACCACGCTTCCGCGCCATACCTCACGCCCAGTCGGTAATGCCTTCCCGCCGATAGGTCTCGTGGAACGCCGGGCGCGCCTTCATCCGCTCGGCCAGCGCCTTGAGCGCCGGCCAGCTGTCGGTGGGCCGCGGCATGTTGCGCGACCAGCGCATCAGCATGACCAGCACGAAGTCGGCGGCGCTGCAGTGCTCTCCCAGCAGATACGGGCCGCCCTGCTCCAGGTGGGCCGCCACCTCGTCCCAGGCCTTTTCCAGGAACGCGCGGGCACTGGCGCGCACGCGCTCGGCATTGTCGGCGCCGGCCGGTTCGTCGGGATAGAACCAGTCGCGGTAGGCCGGCATCAGGGTGTAGGCGCCGAACAGCATCCAGCGGTAATAGGCCGCGCGTTCATGGGTGCCGGGCGGCGGCGCCAGGCCGGCGTGCGGATAGAGGTCGGCCAGGTGCATGGCGATGGCGACCGATTCGGTCAGCACCTGCCCGTCCAGCACCAGGGTCGGTACCCGCCCCTGCGGGTTGAGCGCCAGGTACTCGGGGCTCTTCTGCTCCTGGCGCTCGAAATCGAGCATGCGCAGTTCGAAATCGACCTGCAGTTCGATCAGCAACCAGTGCACGACGAACGAGGCGGTACTGGGCGAACCGTAAAGCACGATGGACACGACGCTTTCCCCGGAGACGGAACCAGCGCCGATTATTGCCGCGGCGCCGGCACACCGCCAGCGCCGCGCGCAACGCCGACGACTTCGTCGGCGTCCGCGCTGCGGCCGATCAGGCCTCGACCACCACCGGGATCTTGCCGATGCGCGCCTGCCACTCGCGCGGGCCGGTCTTGTGCACCGACTCGCCGCTGGCATCGACCGCCACGGTCACCGGCATGTCCTTGACCTCGAACTCGTAGATCGCCTCCATGCCCAGGTCTTCGAACGCCAGCACCTTGCTGGCCTTGATCGCCTTGGACACCAGGTAGGCCGAGCCGCCGACCGCCATCAGGTACACCGCCTTGTTGTCGCGGATCGCGGCGATCGCCGCATCGCCGCGCTCGGACTTGCCGACCATGCCCAGCAGGCCGGTCTGCTCCAGCATCTGCCGGGTGAACTTGTCCATGCGTGTGGCGGTGGTGGGGCCGGCCGGGCCGACCACTTCGTCGCGCACCGGATCGACCGGGCCGACGTAGTAGATGAAGCGGTTGGTGAAGTCCACCGGCAGCGTCTCGCCGCGGTTGAGCATGTCGATCATGCGCTTGTGCGCGGCGTCGCGGCCGGTGAGCAGCTTGCCGTTGAGCAGGATCGTCTCGCCCGGCTTGAAGCTGGCCACTTCCTCGCGGGTGATGGTGTCCAGGTTCACCCGGCGCGCATTGGTCGGGTTGTAGGTCAGCTTGGGCCAGTCTTCCAGCGATGGCGGATCCAGCATCACCGCGCCGCTGCCGTCCAGGGTGAAGTGCGCATGGCGGGTCGCCGCGCAATTGGGGATCAGCGCCACCGGCAGGTTGGCGGCGTGGGTCGGATAGTCCTTGACCTTGATGTCCAGCACCGTGGTCAGGCCGCCCAGGCCCTGCGCGCCGATGCCCAGCGCGTTGACCTTCTCGTACAGTTCCAGGCGCAGCTCCTCGGCACGGTTGGACGCGCCGCGGGCCTGCAGGTCGACGATGTCGATCGGCTCCATCAGCGCTTCCTTGGCCAGCAGCATCGCCTTCTCGGCGGTGCCGCCGATGCCGATGCCGAGCATGCCCGGCGGGCACCAGCCGGCGCCCATGGTCGGCACGGTCTTGAGCACCCAGTCGACGATGGAGTCGGAGGGATTGAGCATGGCAAACTTGCTCTTGGCCTCCGAGCCGCCGCCCTTGGCCGCGACGATGACGTCGACGGTGTCGCCGGGGACGACCTTCACGTTGACCACCGCCGGGGTGTTGTCCTTGGTGTTCTGGCGTTTGCCGGCCGGGTCGGCCAGCACCGAGGCGCGCAGCTTGTTGTCCGGATGGTTGTAGGCGCGGCGCACGCCCTCGTTGACCATGTCTTCCACGCCCATGGTGGCGTCGTCCCAGCGCACGTTCATGCCGATCTCGAGGAACACGGTGACGATGCCGGTGTCCTGGCAGATCGGCCGGTGGCCTTCGGCGCACATGCGCGAATTGATCAGGATCTGTGCGATGGCGTCCTTGGCCGCCGGCGACTGCTCGCGCTCGTAGGCCGCGGACAGGTTCTTGATGTAGTCGACCGGGTGGTAGTAGCTGATGTACTGCAGCGCGTCGGCGACGGACTGGATGAGGTCTTCCTGCTTGATCGAGGTCACGGCTGGCTCTGCGGCTGGCGGGGGGAAACCCGCCCATTTTAGGGCAAAGTGGCGGCCCCGCCCGCTGTCACGCCAGCACGCCCTGTTCCGTCCTGGTCGTCATGACCCACGATCCGACCTTCGAATCCCACCGCCCCCGGCTGTTCGGCCTGGCCTACCGCCTGCTCGGCAGCCGCGCCGACGCCGAGGACACCGTGCAGGACGCCTGGCTGCGCTGGCAGGCCAGCGACCGCAGCACGATCCGCGACCCCGAGGCCTGGCTGGTGACCGCCACCACCCGGCTCGGCCTGGACCGCCTGCGCGCGGCGCGCAGCGCCCGCGTCCACTACGTCGGCCCGTGGCTGCCCGAGCCGCTGGAGATCGCCGACGACGCCGACCCGGCCGAGCGCCATGACCGCGCCGAGCAGGTGTCGCTGGCGTTCCTGGCATTGCTGGAGCGGCTGAACCCGCACGAGCGCGCGGCGTTCCTGCTGAAGGAGGCCTTCGACCACGACTACGCGCAGATCGGCCGCACCCTGGAGCGCAGCGAGGCCGGCTGCCGGCAACTGGTGCACCGGGCGCGCGAACGGCTCGGCCAGGGCCAGGCCCGCTTCGCGGTCACGCCCGAACGCCACCGCCAGCTGCTGGAGCGCTTCCTGCACGCCTCGCAGCGCGGCGATCGCGCCGCCATCGTCGCCTTGCTGCACGCCGACGCGCAGTTGCGCTCCGACGGCGGTGGCAAGGTCACCGCCAGCCTGCGCCCCCTGCACGGCGCCGAGCGCATCGGCCGGCTGTACTGGGCCGTGGCGCGGCGCGGCCTGGGCCTGCGGCGCGGATCGGCACGGTCAACGGCGAACCGGCGATCCTGCGCTTCCTGGGGCCGCGGCTGCAGTCGGCGACGCTGCTGGTGATCGACGGCGAGCGCATCGCCGAAGTGCTGACGCTGATGAACCCGGACAAATTGCCGGCGCCGACGGCGCGACCTGCAGCCAGCCGTGACTGACCTGCGCCGGCGCTGTCACGCCGCGACGCACAGCCGCGTCCTGGAGGGGAAGGCGGCCATGGTGGCCGCCATGCGCGACCCACCATGCACTTCCATCGCATCGACTACACCCGCCACGAACCCGACGCATTCCGCGCCCTGCTCACCGCCAGCCAGCAGGTCCACGACGGCACGCTCGGCAGTGCCCTCACCGAACTGGTGTTCTTGCGCGTCTCCCAGCTCAACGGCTGCGCCTACTGCATCGACATGCATGCCACCGCCCTGCGCAAGGCGGGCACCGAACCGCGCAAGCTCGACACCCTCGCCGCCTGGCGCGACAGCCGCTTCTTCGACGCCCGCGAGCGCGCCGCGCTGGACTGGGCCGAAGCGCTGACCACGCTGCCTGCCGGCGCGCCGCCGCAGGCCGTGTACGACGCACTGACGGCGCAGTTCGACCCGGCCGGAATCAGCGCGCTGACCATGGCCGTGGCCCTGATCAATGCCTGGAACCGGCTGGGCGTGGGGCTGCAGCCGGCGCTGCCGTAAGGGTGCTGCGCGTCGGGATTGGGGATTCGGAGGCAGGATCGCGCAACCGGCGGGATGCATAGCGCTTCCGAATCCCGAGTGCTGGCAGCTGGACGTACGGCCTACACGCCAACGCCAGGCAGCCCCCCAGCGCGCGCGGTTCTGCTTGCACGAATCCCCAATCCCGAATCCCCACTCCCGCCACCAAGACCGACATGTCCCCGCAACACGCCGCCGCTAGCGTGGCGCGCATCCCAGACGTGGAGCGCGCGCATGATCGAGAACGCCCTTGCTGTCGGCCTGGCCGACGAGACCGACCTGGCCCTCGCCTCCCCCGAACCGCAGTCCCGCGCCAGCGCCAGCTACCGCCATCGCCTGCTGATGTGCGCGCCGCAGCACTTCGCGGTGGACTACGTGATCAATCCGTGGATGGAAGGCAACGTCCACGCCGCCAGCCGCGAGCGCGCGCAGGCGCAGTGGAACGCGCTGGTGGCAGCTGCCGAGGCGGCAGGCGCCCGCGTCGACTGCATCGCTGCCGCGCCGGGCCTGCCGGACATGGTGTTCAGCGCCAACGCCGGCCTGGTGCTAGGCGACCGTTTCGTGCCCAGCCGCTTCCGCCACGCCGAACGCCGTGGCGAGGAAGCCTTGTTCGCCGCCTGGTGCCGCCAGGCCGGCCTGCGCATCTGCGAACTGCCCGAGCAGGTGTATTTCGAAGGCGCCGGCGACGCGCTGCTGGACCGCGGCGCTCGCCGGCTGTGGATGGGCCACGGCCACCGCAGCGACCTGGCCGCCGCGCACGAGCTGACCGACCTGCTGGACATCGAGGTGGTGCCGCTGCGCCTGGTCGACGCGCGCTTCTATCACCTGGACACCTGCTTCTGCCCGCTGCGCGACGGCTACCTGCTGTACTACCCGGCCGCCTTCGACGCCGACGCGCAACAGGCGATCGCCCAGCACATCCCGGCGTCGCGGCGCATCGCCGTGGGCGAGGCCGATGCCCTCGCCTTCGCCTGCAACGCGGTGGACCTGGACGACACCCTGCTGCTCAACCGCGCCTCGCCCGCGCTGTGCGCCGCTTTGGCCGCGATCGGCTACCGCGTGGTGCAGACCCCGCTGGATGAATTCCTCAAGGCCGGCGGCGCCGCCAAGTGCCTGACCTTGCGTTTGGACGAGTAGGTCGAGCGCGGCGTCATTTGATTGGCCGTTGCACTGCGCAGTGGACTTACGCTCATGGGTTCCTGTGAGTACAGGCGGTCGCGGCTGAAGCCGCTCCTGTAGAAAGCCAGCAAATCCCTGTAGGAGTGGCTTCAGCCGCGATGGGCTTTGCCGACACGTCCGGCGGGCACAGATTCTCTGCAGCAGTACCACGTCGAACGTCGGCAAGGGTTGGCGCAATAGCACGGTGCGCGGAATGGGCGAATGAGAGTACAGGCGACGCCTCGTGCACCCAACTCCGCGAGACGCTTCGCGCCGCACCCACACCCGTCTCCGGGTGGGAAAGAGGCTAGGTTGTTCCTTCTCCCCTCGGGACCATGGCCCCCTTCTTGGGGGAAGGTGCCCCGAAGGGGCGGATGAGGGTACGGGCGCAGCTTCGCACATCCAACTCCGCGAGACGCTTCGCGCCGGACCCTCACCCCAACCCCTCTCCCGGTGGGAGAGGGGCTTAATCCCCACACTCCCCGCGCACACCCGCCCCCGGCACAATGCGCCGATGGCATCTTCCTCCCCTTCTCATGGCGGCGCCCGCGCCGCGCCCCGCACCGGTCCGAGCCTGCGCGAGCGCTTCGACGCGATGCGCAACCTGCCGCCGTTCCTGCGCCAGATCTGGCAGACCAGCCGCTGGCTGACCCTCAGCAGCATCGGCCTGCGCGTGATCCGGGCGTTGCTGCCGGTGGCCTCGCTGTACGTCGGCAAGCTGATCATCGACGAGGCCATCCACCTGGTTGGGCAATCGCCCGGGTTCGACACGCTGGGCCAGGCCCTGGCCAGCGGCCGCCTGAACCGGCTGCTGGAACTGCTGGGCCTGGAGCTGGCGCTGGCGATCGCCTCGGACCTGCTCGGGCGGCTGGTCAGCTACGCCGACACGCTGCTGTCGGAGCTGTTCAACAACACCACCAGCATGCAGTTGATGGAGCACGCCGCGCAGTTGGACCTGGAGGATTTCGAGGATCCGGAGCAGCAGGACCGGCTGGACCGCGCGCGGCGCCAGACCATGGGCCGCATGAACCTGATGAGCCAGTTGTTCGGCCAGGTGCAGGACGCGATCACCGTGGTCAGCTTCGCGGTCGGCCTGCTGGTCTACGCGCCGTGGCTCATCGCCCTGCTGGCGGTGGCGCTGGTGCCGGCCTTCATCGGCGAGGCGCACTTCAATGCGCTGGGCTACTCGCTCAACTTCCAGTGGACGGCCGAACGCCGCCAGCTCGACTACCTGCGCCAGCTCGGCGCCAGCGTCGAGACCGCCAAGGAAGTGAAGATCTTCAACCTGCACAACTTCCTGATCGCGCGCTACCGCGCCCTGGCCGACCGCTACTTCCAGGCCAACCGCGCGCTGGCGCGCAAGCGCATGCTGTGGGGCACGCTGCTGGCGGCGCTGGGCACGCTGGGCTACTACGGCGCCTACGGCTACATCGCCTGGCGCACCGTGCGCGGCGACTTCAGCATCGGCGACCTGACCTTCCTGGCCGGCAGCTTCCTGCGCCTGCGGCAGTTGCTGGAAGGCCTGCTGATCGGATTCTCGCAGGTGGCCGGGCAGGCGCTGTACCTGGACGATCTGTACTCGTTCTTCCGCATCGTCCCGGAGATCCGCACCCGCCCGGGCGCGGTACCGGTGCCGCGGCCGATCGTGCAGGGCTTCGTGTTCGAGAACGTCGGCTTCCGCTACCCGGACGCCGAACAGTGGGCGGTGCGGCACCTGGACTTCGCACTGCGCGCCGGCGAGGTGCTGGCCCTGGTCGGCGAGAACGGCGCCGGCAAGACCACCCTGGTCAAGCTGCTGGCGCGGCTGTACGACCCGGACGAGGGCCGCATCCTGCTCGACGGGCGCGACCTGCGCGACTACGACCTGGACGACCTGCGCGCCAACCTCGGGGTGATCTTCCAGGACTTCGTGCGCTACCACTTCAGCGCCGGCGAGAACATCGGCGTCGGCCAGGTCGACGCGCTGGACGACGCGCCGCGGATCCGCGCCGCCGCGCAGCGGGCGATGGCCGCCGAGTTGATCGACGGCCTGCCGCAGGGCTACGCGCAGGTGATCGGGCGCCGCTTCAAGACCGGCGTGGACCTGTCCGGCGGGCAATGGCAGAAGATCGCCATCGCCCGCGCCTACATGCGCGACGCACAGGTGATGATCCTCGACGAACCGACCGCCGCGCTGGACGCGCGCAGCGAGTTCGAGGTGTTCCAGCGCTTCAAGGAGCTATCCGACAACCGCACCGCGGTGCTGATCTCGCACCGCTTCTCCAGCGTGCGCATGGCCGACCGCATCCTGGTCCTGGCCGACGGCCGGATCGAGGCCAGCGGCACCCATGATGAACTGATGGCGCAGGGCGGCCGCTACGCGGAACTGTTCGAACTGCAGGCCGCTGGGTATCGTTAGCCCGTCCGCCCCTTCCGACACCGCCATGCTCCGCACCCTGCCCTGCCTGTTCGCCGCCGCCCTCGCCGTCCCGGCACTCGCCGCTCCCGCCGCGGACACGCCGGCGCCGTCCGACTACGCCGCGGCCAAGGCCCTGGCCGACCGCGACGAGGCCGGCCTGCCGGCGGCCATGCAGGAACGCCTGCAGACCCTGCAGCGCGCGGCGCTGGACGAGGGCGTGGCCAGCTGCGCCACGCCGCGTCCGGACACCTCGCCGTTCACCGTGGTGGTGCAGGTGCAGGCCGACGGCAGCGTCGGCGCCAGCTGGCGCAACGGCACCACGCCGCTGGCCCTGTGCCTGGAGCGCTTCCTGCGCCAGCGCCCGCTGCTGACGCCGCCGCAGGCGCCGCTGTACCTGTCCTACGAGGTCTCGTTCGAGAAGTGAGCCGCAGCGCTGCGACCCGCCCCGCCCTCAAATGAGATTTGATCTCATTTGAACCGGCATGGGGTAGAATGATCGCCGTTCCTTCCCCATCACGATCAACGGCATGTCTTCCGCTTTTGGCCCCGAAACGGTGCTCGATGTCCGCCACTGGACCGAGGACTACTTCAGCTTCACCACCACCCGCAACGACAGCTTCCGTTTCGACAACGGCCAGTTCGTGATGATCGGCCTGGAGACGGAGACGCGGCCGCTGCTGCGTGCCTATTCCATCGCCAGCGCCAACTGGGAAGAGCAGCTGGAGTTCTTCAGCATCAAGGTGCCGGACGGCCCGCTGACCTCGCGCCTGCAGCACATCAAGCCCGGCGATGCGGTGCTGGTCGGCAAGAAGCCCACCGGCACCCTGCTGATCAGCGACCTGCATCCGGGCCGTCACCTGTACCTGCTGGGCACCGGCACCGGGCTGGCGCCGTGGCTGTCGGTGATCAAGGATCCGGAAACCTACGAGCGCTTCGACAAGGTGATCCTCACCCACGGCGTGCGCTTCGAGAAGGACCTGGCCTACCGCGACTATTTCGAGAAGGAACTGCCGCAGCACGAGTTCCTGGGCGAGACCATCCGCGAGAAGCTGCTGTACTACCCGGCGGTGACCCGCGAGGACTTCCGCAACCGCGGCCGCCTCACCGAGTTGCTCGAGAGCGGCGAAATGCAGCGCACCCTCGGCCTGCCGCCGCTGAACCCGGAACACGACCGCGCGATGATCTGCGGCAGCCCGCAGATGCTGGCCGACCTGCGCCATACCCTGGACGCCCGCGGCTTCGTCGCCTCGCCGCGCATCGGCTCGCCGGGGCATTACGTGTTCGAGCGCGCCTTCGTCGAGAAGTGATGGCGCTGCGCGTCTCCGATCATAGGAGCGGCTTCAGCCGCGATGGGCGTTTCCGGTAAAGCATCGCGGCTGAAGCCGCTCCTGCCGGATAAGCGATACGGCGGCAGGTCAAAGCGAAATAGTGGGGAGTATTTTGTGGGAGGGACTTCAGTCCCGACGCCTTTAACTCGAACGCGTCGGGACTGAAGTCCCTCCCACAAGAGCAAGCATCCAGCATTCAAGACCACGCCGAGCGTCCTCGGCCGAATCGTTACCCCAGCGCCCGCTCGATCTCGTCGGCCAGCGCTTCCGGCTTGTCGGTCGGCGCATAACGCGCCAGCACCTGGCCGTCGCGGCCGACCAGGAACTTGCTGAAATTCCACTTGATCGCGGCGATGCCAAGCAGCCCGGATTTCTGCTGCTTGAGCCAGCGCCACAGCGGATGCGCGCCGTCGCCGTTGACCTGCACCTTGGCGAACATCGGGAAATCCACGTCGTAGCTCAGCGAACAGAACTGGCGGATCTCGGCGGCATCGCCCGGTTCCTGGTGGCCGAACTGGTCGCAGGGAAAGCCCAGTACCACCAGCCCGCGCTCGCGGTAGCGCTGCCACAGCGCCTGCAGCCCCGCGTACTGCGGGGTGAAACCGCACTTGGAGGCGACGTTGACGATCAACAGCACCTTGCCGGCGTACTCGGCGAGCGGCTGCGCCTGCCCGTCGAGCGTGGTCGCGGTGAAGGCGTAGGCGGTGGTCGGCGTATCCATGGATCCTCGTGGTGCGGCGCGCCGCAGCGGCGCTGGGTCGAGGCGATGCTACGCGGTGGCCGCAGGCGTCGCCAGCGGGCCGCAGCCGATGCGCGAGGCCGCGTCGCAGACGTCCGCGCGAACCAGCAATACACCGCCAGCGCACCACCGAGGCGTGACTGCACCGGCACAGCCACGCCGAAGAGCGCACTGCATCAAGGTTCACGCCAGATGCCGCAAAGCCCTGGGAAACAAGCGCCGATGCTGCAGCGCTCCCATGGCTTTCGTCACGGGTCACGCCTGCCGCCCTGGGGTAGCCTGCCCGATCACCATGATTGCGGATACCGCTTGATGACCTCTCGCCTCGCCCTTGCCCTCGCCGCCACGCTCGGACTCGCCATGCCCGCCTACGCCGCTCCGGCCACCACGCCCACCGCCGCCACGGCGGCCACGCAGGCCAACCCGTTCTTCGCCGAAAGTCCGCTGCCGCTGCATTACCCGCAGTTCGACAAGATCAAGGACAGCGATTTCGCGCCCGCGTTCGACGCCGGCATGGCGCAGCAGCTGAAGGAAATGCAGGCCATCGCCGATCAGACCGCCAAACCGACCTTCGACAACACCATCGTGGCGATGGAGAAGAGTGGGCAGATCCTGGACCGCGCCACCACCGTGTTCTTCAACCTGGTCGGCGCCGACACCAACGACACCCGCAAGAAACTGCAGGCCGACTATTCGACCAAGCTGGCCGCGCACCGCGACGCGATCGCGCTCAATCCCAAGCTGTTCGCACGCATCCAGACCCTGTACGACACCCGCAACCAGCTCGGTCTGGACGCGGAGGGCGTGCGCCTGATCGAGAAGTACCACAGCGACTTCGTCCGCGACGGCGCCAAGCTCAACGACGCCGACAAGGCCAAGCTCAAGGCGATGAACGCCGAACTGGCCGAACTGGGCACCAAGTTCAGCCAGAACGTGCTGGCCGAAGTGAACGCCGCCGCGGTGGTGGTGGACGATGTCAAGCAGCTCGACGGCCTGTCCGACGCGCAGATCGCCGCGGCCGCCGAAGCGGCCAAGGCGCGCAAGCTCGACGGCAAGTACGTGATCGCCCTGCTCAACACCACCGGCCAGCCGCCGCTGGCCCAGCTCAAGGATCGCGCCCTGCGGCAGAAGATCTACGAAGCCTCGGTGTCGCGCGGCAGCCACGGCGGCCCGTACGACAACACCGCGCTGGTGTCGCGGATCATGACCCTGCGCGCCGACCGCGCCAAGCTGCTCGGCTATCCGAACCACGCTGCCTACTCGCTGGAAACCCAGACCGCCAAGACCCCCGAAGCGGTCAACGCGATGCTCGGCAAGCTGGCCCCGGCCGCGGTGGCCAACGCCAAGCGCGAGGCAGCCGACCTGCAGGCGATGATCGACCAGGAGCAGAAAGCAGCCGGCAAGCCCAGCTTCAAGCTCGAGGCCTGGGACTGGGCCTACTACAGCGAGAAGGTGCGCCAGGCCAAGTACGACTTCGACGAGTCCCAGCTCAAGCCCTACTTCGAACTGAAGAACGTGCTGGAGAACGGCGTGTTCTACGCCGCCAACCAGGAGTACGGGCTGACCTTCAAGCAGCGCACCGACCTGCCGACCTACCGCGACGACGTGCTGGTCTACGACGTGTTCGACGCCGACGGCAGCCAGTTGGCGATCTTCATCGCCGACATGTACGCGCGCGAATCCAAGCGCGGCGGCGCCTGGATGAGCTCCTACGTGTCGCAGTCGGCGCTGACCGGCGACAAGCCGGTGGTCGCCAACCACCTCAACATCCCCAAGCCGCCGGCCGGGCAACCGACCCTGCTGACCTGGGACGAGGTCACCACCGCCTTCCACGAGTTCGGCCATGCGCTGCACGGCATGTTCTCGAACGTGAAGTACCCGTACTTCTCCGGCACCAGCGTGCCGCGCGACTTCGTCGAGTTCCCCTCGCAGGTCAACGAGATGTGGGCCGATGATCCGGCCATCCTCAAGCACTACGCCAAGCACTACCAGAGCGGCGCGCCGATGCCGCAGGCACTGCTGGACAAGGTGGTGGCCACCGCCAAGTTCAACCAGGGCTTCGCCACCACCGAGTACCTGGGCGCGGCGATGCTCGACCAGCGCTGGCACCAGCTGGGCGCCGGCCAGGTGCCGCCGGCATCGGGCGTGATGGACTTCGAGGCCAAGGCGCTGGCCGCCGACGGCATCGCCTATGCGCCGGTGCCGCCGCGCTACCGCACGCCGTACTTCAGCCACATCATGGGCGGCTACGCGGCCGGCTACTACGCCTACATCTGGGCCGAGGTGCTGGACGCCAACACCCAGCAGTGGTTCAAGCAGCACGGCGGGCTGAGCCGCGCCAACGGCGACCGCTTCCGCAAGACCCTGCTCTCGCGCGGCGGCAGCGTGGATGCGATGCAGTTGTTCCAGGACTTCGCCGGGCACGCGCCGCAGATCGAACCCTTGCTGGAGAAGCGCGGCCTCAACGCCACGCCGGCGGCGACGCCGAGCGCACGCTGAGGCGCAGCGCGGCACGGCCCGTGCGGCCGTGCCGCCACGTCGCGACGACGTCACAGCGGAACACACCCGCGACCGACCGCAGAACGCAACACGCACGACGCCCGGCTCAGCCGGGCGTCGTGTTTTTCAGCCTGCCGTCGCGATGGCGACGCGCGGTACGCCGCGCGTGGCCGTCAGCGGCTTACTGGCCGTCGCTGGAGGCGTTGATGCTGGCACCCAGCGAAGCATTGCCGCCGGCCTGCCCCTGCGCCTGACCGCTACCGGCCTGCGCACCGCCCTGGCCGCCCGCACCCGCCTGGCCCGACACCGACCCGCCATGCGTGCCCGCGCTGTGCGAGGCGCTGCCGCTGGCCGCACCATTGGCACTGCCGCTGCCGGACAGCGCCGGCACCGTCGGCAGGCTGCCGCCGCTGGCGGCGCCGTTGCCGCTGCCGTTACCGGCCGCAGTCGACGCAGCACCGTTACCGGTCACGCCATTGACTGCACCGGCGGCATTGCCGGCCGTCGCCAGCGCCGCCGTGGGATTGGCCGCGCTGGTCGCCGCGCCGAGCGCGCCGTCGGCCTGGCCCATCGCGCTACCGGCCGCGCTGCGTGCCGCCGCACTGCCGCTGGCGGCGGCATTGCCGGTCAGCGTGCGGCCCTGGTTCACCGCAGCGCCGGCGGTCTGCGCCGCGCCGTCCGCGGTGGCCGCGCCACGCGCCGCCGCCCGCTGCGCCGCCATCCGCGCACGATGTGACGACTGCTCGATGCCGCTGCGGGCGCGATCCAGCGGAACACCGGCGTCCAGGCGGCCTGCGCCCATGCCGTTGCCGCCGAGGCTGCCCCCGCCCAGGCCGCCCAGGGTGCCGTTGACCGCACCGCCCACGCTGCCCGCACCGCCCAGCAACTGCGCGCCGGCCACGCCCGGGGTCAGCGCCACCGACGCCACCAGCACCGCGCTCGCCAACAGAGTCTTGCCGTTCATCGCATTCTCCTCGTGTCGCCGCAGGCCATCTGCGGCTCTCATGTCTCCCTACGAATCGAGCGACGCAGAACATCCCGTGCAGGCGGGACGCAGACAGAATGCGTTCAGCCGCCCGGCGCGCGCTGCAGCGGCAGGTCCGCGCCGAGCAGCCCGGCGCCGTACACCGGATCGGTGCCGGGCGCACCGAGATCGCGCGCCTGCGCCTGCAACTGCGTGCGCACCTGCGCGGCCGCCTGCGGATTCGGCTGCGACAGTGCCTGCGCCGCCAGCCGCGCCACCAGCGGCGCGGCGAAGGAGGTGCCGCGCTGCGTCTGCCAGCGGCCTTGCGGTGCCGCGGCGATCAGTTCGCCGACCGCGGCGAAGGCCACCTGCGGCCCTCGCCCCGCCTCCGGCAAGACCCGCGCACGCGCATCCACCGCGGTGACGCCGATCACCCCAGGATAGGCCGCGGGATACAGCGGCGGTGCCGCCGGGCCGTCGTTGCCCACCGCGGCGACCAGCACGTGGCCGCGCGCGAGCATGCGCTGCACGGCGAGTTGCAGCGCACGGTTGGGGCCGCCGATCAGGCTGATGTTGATCACCGGCACCTGCTGCTGCGCCATCCATGCCAGTGCCCCGACCAGCTCGACCACGGTGCCGCCATCGGCCTGCCCGCAGTAGATGTCGGCCGCATACAGGGTGCGCGCCAACGGCCCGTGCGCCACCGCGCGTCCGGCCAGCAGCGAGGCGACCGCCGTGCCGTGCGGCTGCGCGCGCACCTGCCCGTCGCAGCCCCAGGATTGCACCTGCACGCCGGCCAGCGCCGGATGCGCGGCGTCCACGCCGCTGTCGATCAGCCCCACCACGAAGCCGCCCGCCGCGGCCCCTGCGGCGGCCGGAGCGGCGGAGGCGCTGGCGGGTGCCGGCGGCGTCGCTGCCGATCCGCTGTAAACGTGGTTGTAGTCGTAATCGCCCTGCGGATCGCGCTCGCGCAGCTGCTGCAGCGCGCGGCGCGTGGACAGGCCCGATGGCACCTGCAGCACCACCAGGCGCAGGCCGAATTCGCCGAAGCTGCGCTGCTCCAGCACGGCGAAGCCGGCCGCCTGCGCCGCTTGCAGCGCCGCCGGATCCGGCTCCAGCGCCACCACCTGCCCGCGCATCACCACCGCGCCGCCCTCGTCGCGCTCCAGCCCGCGCGGATCGCTGCGCAGCAGCGCCTGCAGGCGTTTCAGCCGCAGCCGTTCGACCTCGCCGCGCGCATCCTGCAGCGACTCCCCCACCCGATTCATGCCGCCCTGCATGCCCTGGGTGATGTCCTGCACCAACCCGCCGGCCGACGGCAGCGCCAGCTGCGCCAACGCTGGTGTCGCCACCGCCAGCCATGCCACGGCCATCCAGCGCATTCGTCTGCCCGTCGCCATGCCCCGCTCCGTTGTCCGCCCCTGTTGGCGTGCCACACTAATCCTGCCATCCCGACACGCGGTGAACGCCGCGCCGCGCCCATGGAAGAAAACCCCTCCGCCGAACGTATCACCGACATGCACGCCGATCCCACGGCCGCCGTCGGCGACGGCATCTGTACCCTGCTGCCGCAGTTGCGGCGCTTCGCGCGTGCCGTCGCCGGCCATCGCGAGGACGCCGACGACCTGCTGCAGATCGCGATCGAGCGCGCGCTGCGCCGCGCCGGGCAATGGCGGCCGGAGACGCCGCTGCAGTACTGGCTGTACGGCATCATCCGCCACGCCTGGATCGACGAGGTGCGGGCGCAGCGGCGACGGCGGCAGGTGTTCGTCGATGCCGCCGAGGGCGAACACGTCGGCGACACGCCGCTGGAGCGGCAGCAGGACTGGATGGCGGTGCAGGCCGCGATGGCCGGCCTGCCCGAGGAACAACGCCTGGCGATCGCGCTGGTGCTGATCGAAGGCCTGTCCTACAAGGATGCCGCGGCGGTGCTGGAGATTCCGCTCGGCACACTCACCAGCCGGCTCGCGCGTGGGCGCGAAGCCCTGCAGGCATCACTGGAGGCGACCGCATGAACACCACGATCGACGCACTCACGCTGCAGGCCTACGCCGACGGCGAACTGGATGCGGCGCAGGCCGCCCAGGTGGAAGCGGCGTTGCGCAGCGACCCGCAGCTGACACAGGCCCTGGAGCGGCTGCGCAGCCTGCAGGCGCGGCTGCGCGCCGGCTTCGCCCCGGTGCTGGACGAAGCGGTGCCCGCGCGCCTGCTCGCCGCCGCGCGTGCACGGCCGGCCGACGCGCCCGGCCAGGACACCGCTGTCGCGGCGCGGCCGCCCTCACCCATCCATGCGACGGCGCAGGCAAGCCGGCCGACGCCGCTGCGGCCGCGTGCGCGGCGCCGCTGGGCGCTGCCGGCGGCCTTGGCGGCGGCGCTGTTGCTGGGACTGTGGATCGCGCAGCGGCAATTGCCGCAGGGCGATGCGCACGGCCCGACGGTCGCGGCGGCCCAGGGGAGCGTCGCCGAGGGCGCGCTGGCGCAGGCGCTGACGCAGCAGCTGTCCGGCCAGTCCCAGGGCAGCGTGCGCATCGGCCTGAGCTTCCGCGATCGCGACGGCCATTACTGCCGCACCTTCGCGCTGTCCAACGCCAACGCCGGCCTGGCCTGCCAGCGCGACGGTGCATGGCGGGTGGAACTGCTGGCGCCCGCCGGCGAACGCGAAGACGGCGGCGGCATGCGCATGGCGGCCAGCCCGATGCCGGCCGCGGTGCTTCAGGCGGTGGATGCGCGCATCGCCGGCGAGGCGCTGGATGCCGACGGCGAACAGCGCGCGCGCGCACGCGGCTGGCGCTAGGAACAGGCCGATGTCCTGCCTGCTTTGGGATGGGCAACGCGCCTAGAACGCCTCCGAAGCACACCGGAACGCGTCCGGCAGGAGCCGCTTCAGCCGCGACGCGCGTTTCCGAAACGCCGGTCGCTGCTGAAGCCGCTCCTGCAGCGCATCGATTCACGCTCGATGCCGCGGACGCACCTTCTTCGAGGTTGCCCTCAGGGCAGCGCCGCCTGCGTCTTCGACTCGGTGGCAGCGTCGAGGCCGTCGATGCCGGCCAGCATCTTCTTCAGCAGTCTCTCCAGTTGCTGCTGCTCGCCGGCATCCAGTGCCGCGGTTTCCGTCTCCAGGAACGCACACACGTCCGGCAGCAAGCGTTCGATCAGGGCGATGCCGGCCGGCTGCAGGGTCAGCGCAACCTTGCGCCGGTCTTCCGGACTGGCCGTGCGCGACAGCAGCCCCTTGCTGCACAGGCTGTCGGTGAGACGGGTGATGTTGGCCGGCTTCTCGCTGGCGGCCTCGGCCACCTCGGTGGGGGTGATGCACTGCTCGGGCGTGCCGTACAGCATCATCAGGATCTCGTACTCCGGCGGGCTGATGCCGTACTCCTTTAGCACGCCGCTGGCGTTGGCATGCACGCGCTTGTACAGGTGCTTGACCAGCCGGACCAGGACGGCGGGCTCGCGCGGGAAGGCCGGATAGCGCGCGCAGGTGTGCGCCACGCGCCGCTCGGTCTGATCGAAACTGCCCATAAGAAATCGATTGCAAGTGGGGTAGCCGCCAATGCTACCCATTGCGCATCGTTCCGACGAGGGCACGCGTTGCGTTCCCGCATGCTGTCGACGCGGTGCACCGCACGCCGACGCCGACGCGCGCTGGCGCGCCGGCCACCGCTCAGGCGGCGAACAGCGGCGCGTATTCCGGTGCCACCAGCTCGCGCAGCACGCTGGCCGGCACGTCCACCGTCTGCGTGCCATCGGCGTACGGCCCCACCTGGTACGGCGGAAACACGAAACGCAAGGCGGTGATCTTGCCCGCCGCGTCGACCAACGGCTGGAACTGGCTGAAGTTGCCGGGCTGCGGCTCGGTGCCTTCGGCGATCATCTTGCTGGCGCTGCGCACCTGCTCGTCCTGGTCCTCCGGCGGCACCTGTTCGGCATCCACCCGCGTCTGCACCGCCTGGCGCAGCTGCGCGGCAACGTAGCCGGCCACCTGCTTCCAGTGCGACGCATCCGGGATCAGTGTCTCGGCGGTGAGCATGCGCTGCTGCTGCGGCAGCCACACCCAACGCGCCACCAGCGGTTCGCCGTGCGCACCGCCGGTGTAGCGGCTGCCGTCGGCGCTCAGCGCGACCAGGTCCGGACGCTCCAGCAGCATCTCGAACTGCAGCGAGAGTTCGTAGGGCGCGCGCGGGCGATCGTTGCCCAGCCCGTCGACCGCTTCCATCAGCTCGCTGCGCGCGCTCTGCGCGTAGCGGTTGGCCGCCTCGGCCAGTCCGGGGTAGCGGTTGATCGACGGCGGAAAAGTGATGCCGACCACATAGCTGGGGCTGTGTTCGACGATGTCCTTCAGTTCCGGCGGTGTGGTCTGCGCCGGCTCCGGCGCCGCGGAAGCCTCGCTTTGTGCCGGTGCCGCGGCGGGCGCCGGTACGGCGGCCGGTTCCTCGCGTTTGCAGCCGGCCAGTGCCAGCGCCGCGGCGACCGCCAGTGCCGTCCATGCCATCCGCCCGTTGCCCATCGCCTCTGCCCTGCTCACGTCGACTGCCCCTGTTCCTGCAATGCCTGTAAAAGTGGCGCGCATTATCGCGCCGTTGCGGTGCCCGATGCTCAATCGAGCAGCGCCGCGTATTGCGGATGCCGCTGGATGAACACGGCCGCGTACGAACACGCCGGCACCACCTTCCAGCCTTGTGCCTGCGCATGGTCCAGCGCGGCGGCGACCAGTTGCGCCGCCAGCCCGCGCCCGCCGATCGGGCCAGGCACCCCGGTGTGGGTGATGACCATGCGCCCCTGCTCCAGCACGTAGTCGAGTTCGGCGCGGTGGCCGTCGACCTGCAGGCTGAAGCGGTGCTGCTGCGGATCGTGCGCGATCGGGACGTTCGGTACGGACATGGGAAGTGGAATGTGTCGCGGAGCAGGCAGTGTCCGCTGCGGCTTGCCGCGGCGATGTGAAACACCTGCCCCAGGGCGTCACGCCGCCGACGCGGCGCGTCAGCCGTACGCCGCTCAAGTCGTGCCGCGCGCGGCCGATACCGCCAGGACAGGCCGAAAACCTGGCATGGGAGTTGCACCTCCCATCACGCAGCGATCCAACAGGGAACCACGCGCATGAGCGAGACCGAGAGCAAATACGACCAGGGCGACCACAACGCCTCCTTGCTGGAAGGGCTATTCCAACTGTCGGTCAGCGGCGACCACCAGGGCGGCGAGTTCCAGCAGCTCGACGACGAGGTCTACCAGCGCCTCAAGCGCACCTACGAGAACGCCGCCATCGGCAGCGCCAAGGTGCAGTTGCGCGGGCAGCAGACCCGCTGAACACAGAGGGCGGCCTGACGGACCGCCACCTGCCCCATGCGCGATGCGTGCCCACGACCGCATCGGCGCCACGGCGCATACCCAGCGCAGCGAATGAGAGATGTGCCGATCGCGCGGCGCCGCACGCCCGTGCGGACGCCACCGCGTCGCGGATCAGCCGCGCCCGAAGCGCGGGTTCGCCAGCTCGCCCAGGAAGTGCTGCAGCACCGACGGCTCCATGATCAGCAGGAACATCACGCCGAACGCCGCGCCGGCCAGGTGCGCGCTGTGGTTGACGTTGTCGCCGCCGCGGCGGTCCATCCAGATGCTGTAGCCGACATAGAACACGGCATACAGGATGGCGGGAATCGGAATCGGGATGAAGAAGAAGAAGATCCCGGTCCACGGTGCCATCAGGATGAAGGCGAACAGCACCGCCGACACCGCGCCGGAGGCGCCCAGGCTCATGTAGTTGGGGTTCTTCTGGTTCTTCAGGTAGCTGGGCAGGATCGAGACCACCAACGCCGACAGGTAGAACAGCGGGTACACCAGCATGTTGCCGGTCAGCCGCTCCATCAGCACCTCGATCGGGCCGCCGAAGAAGTACAGCGTGACCATGTTGAACAGCAGGTGCGGGAAATCGGCGTGGATGAAGCCGTAGGTCACCAGCCGATCGTACTGCTTGTGGCGGTCGATCGCCGGCGGCCACAGGATCAGCCGGTCGAGCAGCCGGCGGTTGTTGAACGCCGCCCACGACACCAGCACGGTGAGGACGATCAGGATCAGGTTGACGGGGGTGACGGAGGGCATGCGGGGTCTCAGGCGGGGCGGTAGTGGTCGACCATGCGGTAGCGGCGCGCGTACAGCCCGAACAGCAGTGCGGCGACGAACGCGAAGGCGGCGAAGAAGAACATCAGGAACGCGGTCTCGCTGAGCCCGGTGCTGCCGATGTGCGCGGTGACGCGGTCGTTGCGCACCGCCGCGTTGGACAGCAGCACCCACAGGTTGCCGACGGTGGTGGTGAGGTTCCAGAAACTCATCACCACGCCCTTCATCGACTGCGGCGCCTGGCTGTAGGCGAATTCCAGGCCGGTCGCCGAGACCAGCACTTCGCCGAAGGTCAGCAGCGCGTACGGCAGGATCTGCCAGGCGATGGAGAGGGCGTCGCCGCCATCCATCATCACCTGCAGCGTGCCGACCACGATCCAGGCCAGGCCGCTGAAGGCGATGCCGGCGGTCATCCGCCGCAGCGCGGTCGGCTCGTAGCCGCGGCGGCGCAGCAGCGGATACAGCACCAGGTTGTTGAACGGGATCAGCAGCATCACCAGCGCCGGGTTCAGCGCCTGCATCTGCGAGGCGCTGAACCACGCCGGCATCTGCATCTGCTGGCCCTGCAGCACCCAGGTCGAGGCCTTCTGGTCGAACAGCGAGAAGAACGGGGTGACCAGCGCGAACACCACCAGCACCCGCAGCACCGCGCGCACGCCGTCCACCGCCGCATCCGGATGCAGCGCGCGGGCGCGCTCCAGTTGCCACCAGGTGCCGCCGCCGATGCCGGCCAGCAGCAACACCAGCGCCAGGCACAGGCAGATCACCAGGCCCAGGGTCGGCACGAGGGCGAACGTCGCCAGCGCCAGCAGCACCGCCACGCCGGCCAGGGCCAGGCCGGGACGCCCCTGCCCCGGCGCCTGCCGCAGCAGCGCGGTGCGCACCACCTGGGCGAAACCGTGCGGATCCTTGGGCGGCAGCGGCACGCGCACGTAGCGGTGACGCCCGGCCCAGAACACCAGGGTCGCCACCAGCATCAGGATGCCGGGGATGCCGAACGCCCACGCCGGCCCCAGGTTCTTCAGCGCCAGCGGGATCAGCAGCGAAGCGAACAGCGAGCCGAAGTTGATGATCCAGTAGAAGGCGTCGAACACCACCTTGGCCAGGTGCTTGTTGCCCTGGTCGAACTGGTCGCCCATGAACGAGGCCACCAGCGGCTTGATCCCGCCCGCGCCCAGCGCGATCAGGCCCAGGCCGAGGAAGAAGCCGTTGCGATGGCCCTCGAACAGCGCCAGGCACAGGTGGCCCACGCAGTAGATCAGGCTGAACCAGAGGATGGTGCTGTACTTGCCGAAGAAGCGGTCGGCCAGCCAGCCGCCGAGCAGCGGGAAGAAGTACACGCCGATCATGAAGCTGTGCATGATGTGCTTGGCTTCGGCCTCGCGGCCGGGCGCCGTCATTTCCTGCAGCAGCAGCGAGGTGATCAGGAACTGCACCAGGATGTTGCGCATCCCGTAGAAGCTGAAGCGCTCGCAGGCCTCGTTGCCGATGATGTACGGAATCTGCCGCGGCATGCGCGCGGCGGTGCGCTCCTGCGCCGCGCTCATGCGGCGTGTCTCGTGGTGGCTTGGCTGCTCACGGGCCCTCGTCCAGGCAAAATTTTCAGAAGGTTACCCGATCGTTCCGGCGAATCGAACCGCTAGGACACGCCCTAGGTGCTTTCGCAATCGGCGCGCTGCCCGCATCATGGGGGCCTGTCCCGAGACGGTGCCGAGATGATCCGACCCTGGCTGGCCACCCTGTTGCTGCCGATGCTGCTGTGCAGCATGCCGTCGCTGGCCAGCGAGGCGGGCCTGTCCACCGAAGCCGAGCGCAGCGGATTCGCGCGCACCGGCCGCTACGCCGAAACCATCGCGCTGTGCGATGCCTTCGCGCAGCACTATCCGCAAGCGGTGCGCTGCTTCGACTTCGGCACCACCCCGGAAGGCCGGCCGATGAAGGCGCTGGCGGTGTCGACCTCAGGTGCACTGGATCCGGCGGCCGCGCAGGCGCGCAAGCTGCCGGTAGTGCTGATCCAGGGCGGCATCCACGCCGGCGAGATCGACGGCAAGGACGCCGGCTTCCTGGCGCTGCGCCAACTGCTCGACGGCCAGGCCGCGCGCGGCGCGCTGGACAAGCAGGTGTGGCTGTTCGTGCCGGTGTTCAACGTCGACGGGCACGAGCGCTTCGGCGCCTGGAACCGGCCCAACCAGCGTGGTCCGGAACAGATGGGCTGGCGCACCACCGCGCAGAACCTCAACCTCAACCGCGACTACGTCAAGGCCGACGCGCCGGAGATGCAGGCGATGCTGCGCCTGGTCGAGCAGTGGGACCCGCTCGTGTATGTGGATCTGCACGTCACCGACGGCGCGCAGTTCGAGCACGACGTGTCGATCCAGGTGGAACCGCTGCACGCCGGCGATACCGCGCTGCGCGGCGACGGCCTGCGCCTGCGCGACAGCGTGCTGGCCGATCTGAAGCGGCAGGGCTCGCTGCCGCTGCCCTACTACCCCTCCTTCGTGGTCAACGACGACCCTGCCTCCGGCTTCGAGGACGGGGTGCCGACGCCGCGCTTCTCGCACGGCTATTTCCAGCTGCGCAACCGCTTCGGCATGCTGGTGGAAACGCATTCGTGGAAGCGCTACCCCGAGCGCGTGCGCATCACCCGCAACACCATCGTCTCGGTGCTGCAGCAGGTGGCGCGGCATGGTGCGCAGTGGCGCGCCGACGCGCTGGCGGCCGACACCCGTGCGCAGGCCCTGGGTGGCAAGACCGTGGCGCTGGACTACCGCACCACCGACGCCTCGCATCTGGTGGATTTCCGCGGCTATGCCTACACGCGCACGCCCTCGCCGGTGTCCGGCGCGCTGATGACCCGCTACGACGAGCGCACCCCGCAACTCTGGCGCGTGCCGCTGCGCGACCAGATCGTGCCCAGCGTGGAAGTCGCGGCGCCGCGCGCTGGCTACCTGGTGCCGGCGGCGCAGGCCGCCCTGGTCGGCACCAAGCTGCGCCAGCACGGCATCGCCTTCCGCACGCTGGAGCACGACGCCACCCTGCCGGTGCAGACCTTCCGCGCCGACACCGCCAGCTTCGCCGCCCGCTCGTCCGAAGGCCACCAGCGGCTCAGCGTCGCCGGCGCCTGGAAGCCGGAGACCCGCGCCGTCGGCGCCGGCGCGCTGTTCGTGCCGATCGCCCAGCCCAAGGCGCGGCTGTTGATGGCGCTGCTGGAACCGCAGGCGCCGGACTCGCTGCTGCAATGGGGCGAGTTCAACAGCGCGTTCGAGCGCGCCGAGTACATGGAAGACTACGTCGCCGAGGACGTGGCGCGGCAGATGCTGGCCAGCGATCCGGCGCTCAAGGCCGAGTTCGAGGACAAGCTCGAACACGACGCGGCCTTCGCCAAGGATCCGCAGGCGCGGCTGGAGTTCTTCTACCGCCGCCACAGTTCCTGGGACGAGCGCTACCGCCTGTACCCGGTCATGCGCAGCGACGAAGCACCGTCCTGACGCGCGGTTCCACCCTCCCCCCGACTCCCCCCGATGCGCCTTCCCGTCATCTGCTGAAGAGGCTGTTCGTCCCGATATGAAAACGTTTACAGGATCCCTTTGCCTGACCCTCGCGCTGGCCTCGCCTGCCGTCGCCGCGCCGCCGGCGGCGGCCGCGGGCACGGCGTCCACGCCGAACGCCGCCGCTGCGCAGCGCCCGTGGAACGACCGCAACCTGTCGCCGGACCGGCGCGCCGCGCTGCTGGTGCAGGCGATGACCCCGGACGAGAAGTTCCAGATGCTGCACAGCTACTTCGGCCTGGGCAAGGACGGCGGCCCGAAGCCGGCCGGTGCGCTCGGCTCGGCCGGCTACGTGCCGGCGATCGAACGGCTGGGCATCCCGTCGCAGCAACTGGCCGATGCCGGCCTCGGCGTGACCAATCCCGGCAACATCCGCCCCGGCGACCACGCCACCGCGCTGCCCTCCGGCCCGGCCACCGCCGCCACCTGGAACCGCGCACTGGCCTTCGCCGGCGGCGCCACCATGGGCCGCGAGGCCTGGCAGCAGGGTTTCAACGTGCTGCTGGCCGGCAGCGTCAACCTGCAGCGCGACCCGCGCAACGGCCGCAACTTCGAGTACGCCGGCGAGGATCCGCTGCTGGCCGGCACGATGGTCGGCGAATCAATCCGCGGCGTGCAGAGCCAGCACGTGGTCTCGACCATGAAGCACTTCGCGATGAACGACCTGGAGACCGGGCGCAACACCCACAGCGCCGACATCGGCGAACAGGCCATGCACGAGTCGGACCTGCTGGCCTTCGAGCTGGCGCTGAAGATCGGCCAGCCCGGCTCGGTGATGTGCTCCTACAACCGCATCAACGGCGTGTACGGCTGCGAGCACGACTACCTGCTCAACCAGGTGCTGAAGCAGGAATGGAAGTTCCCCGGCTACGTGATGTCCGACTGGGGCGGCGTGCACAGCGGCTCCAAGGCGGCGCTGGCCGGCCTGGACCAGCAGTCGGCCGGCGAAGTGTTCGACAAGGCGGTGTATTTCGACCAGCCGCTGCGCATGGCGGTGGCCGCCGGCACCGTGCCGCAGGCGCGCCTGGACGACATGGTGAAGCGCATCCTGCGCGCCTTCATCGCCACCGGCAGCTTCGACAACCCGCCGCAGCACCAGCCGATCGACGACGCCGCCGGCGGCCTGGCCGTGCAGCGCGTGGTCGAGGAAGGCACGGTGCTGTTGCGCAACGAGGGCAAGCTGCTGCCGCTGTCGCGCAACCTGCGCCGCATCGCGGTGATTGGCGGCCATGCCGACAAGGGCGTGATCGGCGGCGGCGGCTCCTCGATGGTCGGCATCACCGTCAACGGCGGCAACGCGGTGCCGGGGATCGCCCCGACCACCTGGCCGGGCCCGGTGATGTTCCATCCGTCCTCGCCGCTGCAGGCGCTACGCAAGGCCCTGCCCGACGCGCAGATCGACTACGCCAGCGGCGACGACCCGGCGGCGGCGGCCAAGCTCGCGCGCGAAGCCGAGGTGGCCATCGTGTTCGCCACGCAATGGTCGGCCGAGTCGGTGGACCTGCCGGACATCGCCCTGCCCGACAAGCAGGACGCGCTGATCGCCGGCGTGGCCAAGGCCAACCCGAAGACCGTGGTGGTCCTGGAGACCAACGGCCCGGTCGCCCTGCCGTGGCTGCAGCAGGTGCCGGCGGTGCTGGAAGCCTGGTACCCGGGCATCCGCGGTGGCGAAGGCTTGGCGCGGCTGCTGCTGGGCGAGGTCAACCCGTCCGGCCGCCTGCCGGTCACCTGGCTGCGCGACGTGTCGCAACTGCCGCGGCCGTCGATTCCCGGCCTGGGCTTCAAGCCGGCGCAACCGGCCGGCAGCAACGTCGACTACAACATCGAAGGCGCCAACGTCGGCTATCGCTGGTTCGCCGCACGCGGTCTGGAGCCGGTGTATCCGTTCGGCTACGGCCTGTCCTACACCACGTTCGCCTACAGCAACTTCAAGGTGCAGGCCGACGGTCGCCATGTCGTCGCCAGCTTCGACGTGCGCAACACCGGCGATCGTGAAGGGGCCGACGTGCCGCAGCTGTACCTGCGCCTGCCGCAGGGCCACCACACCCCGATCCGCCTGGTCGGCTGGGACAAGGTGCTGCTCAAGCCGGGCGAGAGCCGCCACGTCAGCATCGTCGCCGAGCCCAAGACCCTGGCCGATTACGATCCGAAGCAGCGCCATTGGCACATCGTCGCCGGCGACTACGAGGTGCTGCTGGGCCGTTCGGCGACGCAGGTGGAGGCGCGCGCGCCGCTGCACCTGAAGGACGGCGTGCTGCAACATTGACCGAGGCGCGCGGCGCACGCGCGCCGTGTGTACCGGTCCCCGCCCCGCCTCCGCGCCTGTGCGCGCCGGAGGTGGGGCGATGTTCGTCATTGCCACCTGCGCGGCACCGATTGTGTGGCGGACGCCGCAGCACCATCGGCTGTATACGCAACCCTGAGACGCTGCGCCGTAGCATCGCCCGCATGACTCCCCGCGTCTTCCAATGGCATCGCACCGGCTGGCTGTTGCTGGCCGTGGCGGCATTGGCGCAGGCGCACGTGGCGGCGGACGCGGTGCCGACGGCCTCGGCCACGGCGGACGCCGCCCTCACCGTGGTCACGCTCACGCTCGCCCCGGATCCGCGCGCCACGCAGGACGGCGACGACTGGATCGCGCGCCGCGAGCGCATTGCCGTGGCCCTGCAGCGCCTGCATCCCGACGCCATCGCCCTGCAGGAGGTGCTGCAGACGCCGGAGATGCCGAACCAGGCGCAATGGCTGGCCGCGCGCCTGGGCTACCACTGCCACTTCATCAGCCCCGATCCGCCGAGCCGGCCGCAACGCCGCGGCAATGCGCTGCTGACCCGCCTGCCGGTGCTGGAAGAGGCCGAGACCTTGCTGCATCCGCTGGAGGACTACAGCGTCGCCGGCCTGGTACGGGTGGACCTGCACGGGCAGCCGGTGAACCTGTACTTCACCCGCCTGCACGCGACGCGCGACGGCGGCGCCAGCCGCCGCGAACAGGCCGAGGACCTGATGGCCTGGATCGATGCCACCGCCGAGGGCGTGCCCTCGCTGCTGGCCGGTGGCTTCTTTGCGGCGGCGCGCGCGCCCGAGCTGGCGCCGTTGGCGGTGCGCTTCGAGGACGGCAGCGTACGCGGCGAAGCGGCGCGTAACCGGATCGACGTGCGTGCGCCCGGCACGGCGGCGGCCGCCGACCACGTGTTCTTCGAACGCGGCCACTTCCGCCCGCTGCACGGCGCACGCCTGCTCGCGCCGGCGCCCGGCCTGCCCGTGGCCGGCACGCGCGGCCTGCTGATGGCACTGCAACCGCTGGACCCGATACCGACATCGCTGCAACCGGCGCCATAGCGGACGGCAGGCTGGGCACGTTCGCGCGCCGTGCGATCACCGCCTTGCGATGCGGCGCATGGGGGTGGATCGGCATCGGCATGCCATCGGACCGGAACGATCGGGCATCGCCGATTCCCTGCTTTCGTCACGCACAGCGTCATCTGCAGGAGCGTCTTCGGCCGCGACAAAGCATTCCCGGTAACGCCCATCGCGGCTGAAGCCGCTGCTGCCAGTTGTCTTTCGTCGTTGGCAGAGCTGCCCTGAAGCCGCTCCTGCGCCTGCACGCCAAAGGTTTAGCGCGCCCTGACGACGCAGCGGCGCAAGCGGCGGCCAATGCGGCATAGGCCGCCATCGCTGCTGAAGCACGCCGGTCACGCGCGCGAGGGAAGCGTAGCAACCTGGCAGCCACGCCCCACCCGCACTTCCAGCGCGTGTGCCTGGCATCCACACAAAAAAAGGCCGGGCGAACCCGGCCTTCTTCATGGTGCAGCGCTGGCGCGCGATCAGCCGATCGCGGCGTGGTAGCGGCGCTCCACTTCCTTCCAGTCGACCACGTTGAAGAACGCGCCGATGTAGTCCGGACGGCGGTTCTGGTACTTCAGGTAGTAGGCGTGTTCCCACACGTCCAGGCCCAGGATCGGGGTGTTGCCCTCGAACAGCGGGCTGTCCTGGTTGGCGGTGCTCTCGACCACCAGCTTCTTGTCGGGGGTGACGCTCAGCCAGGCCCAGCCGCTGCCGAAGCGGGTCAGCGCAGCCTTGGTGAAGGCCTCCTTGAACTTGTCGAAGCCGCCCAGCTCGCTGTCGATCGCCTTGCCGACGTCGCCACTGGGGGTACCGCCGGCGTTGGGCGCCATCACCGTCCAGAACAGCGAGTGGTTGGCATGGCCGCCACCGTTGTTGCGCACCGGGCCCTGCAGGTTCTCCGGCAGCGACTTCAGCTTGGACACCAGCGCCTCGATCGGAAGGTCGGCGTACTCGGTGCCTTCCAACGCGGCGTTGACGTTGTTGATGTAGGTCTGGTGATGCTTGGTGTGATGGATCTCCATCGTCTGCGCATCGATGTGCGGTTCCAGCGCGTCGTAGGCGTAGGGCAACTTGGGGAGGGTGTAGGCCATGCGGTTCTCCTGGACTTTCGCCGTCGAAAGGACGAGCGTTGCGTGAGCAATGGTAGGGACGGTCGGCGACCTTACCAAGGGCGCGGCTGGGGAAACATCGTCCCATCCCGCGGCGGCGGTGCCGGCCGGCCTTGCGAATCGGCGCCTACCATGCCCCACGCCCCGGTTAGTCGGATGTGAATCGCACGAGTCACCACCGTGACCGGTGGCGTTTAGAGCGGGAACAGGCAGGCCGGCCCATACTGTGCGCGATGGCGCCATGCCGCGCGCCGCCGCCGTTCCTGCAGGAGAGTCCATGCGCAAGCCCGTGCTGTTGATCGCCGCCATCGTGTTGCTGGTGGGCGGGCTGTGGGGCATCCGCGGACTGCAGCATCCGCCGCACCAGCAATTCGCGCCCTCGCTCGACGCGGCCGCACAGGCGCCGTACACCGCGCCCGGCAAGGCAGCCGCGGCATCGGATGCCGCGGCGCCGGAGCTGCCCGCATTCCTGCCGCCCGAAGCCCGCGCCACGGTGGCATTGATCCAGCGCGGCGGCCCGTTCCCGCATCGCCAGGACGGCAGCGTGTTCGGCAACCGCGAGAACCGGCTGCCGGCGCAACCGCGCGGCTACTACCGCGAGTACACCGTCGATACGCCAGGCCTGTCTCATCGCGGCACGCGCCGCATCGTCACCGGCGGCACGCCGCCGCAAGTCTGGTATTACAGCGACGACCACTACGCCAGTTTCCGCAGCTTCCAGGTCGGTGGCGCGGGGCCGGCGCGATGAGCGGCTTCCCGTTCGCGCTGAACCTGGCCGAGCCGGCCGCCTCCGGCGTCTACCGCGTCGCCAACCGCGACCTGGACAGCGTCGCCGCCCTGGCCCGCGACGCCGGCCTGCGGCTGTGCCGGATCGACCTGCACGGCTGCACCGGCAAGGCCATGCTGCTGATGCGGCTGGCCGCGCAGCTCGACTTCCCGCCCGGCTTCGGCCGCAACTGGGACGCGCTGACCGACGGCCTGCGCGACCTGTCCTGGCTACCCTCCCCGCGCGGCTACGCGCTGCTGCTGGAGGACGCCGGGCAGTTGCAGGCGGTGGCGCAGCCGGCCTTCGACGTGCTGCTGGACATCCTCGACGACGTCGCCCGCGAGTGGGCGCAGGACGGCGTCAGCTTCGTCGCGTTCGTGGGCGGCAGCCGGGATCCGGGACCGGGGACCCGGGACCCGGAAGAGCAGGATCCCGCCTAGCGCCGTTGCCAGCGCGTCCTGCGGGAACCAATGCCACTTGCTTGATTTGCCATTGCTTTGCCGGGTCCCGGGTCCCGGGTCCCCGGTCCCGGGCCCCGGTTTCTCACCCGTCCAGCTCGCTCCACCGCGCATACGCCGCATCGAGGTCCGCCTGCGCCTGGCTCAAGGCCTGGGTGTGCGCGGTCACCGCCGCCGCGTCGCGCTGATAGAACGCCGGGTCGGCCATCGCCTCGGTCAGCGCCGCGACCTGCTGTTCCAGCGCTTCGATCCGCGCCGGCAACTGCTCCAGTTCGCGCGCGTCCTTGTAGCTGAGCTTGCGCTTGGCCGGCGCGGGCGCCGGCGCCGCTGCAGCGGCCGCCACCGGCGTGGTCGCCGCCGCGGTGGCCGAGGCCTTGGCCACCGCCATCGCGCTGGCCGGCGTCGCCGGGCGCTGGCGTACCCAGTCGCTGTAGCCGCCGACGTATTCGCCGATGCGGCCGTCGCCTTCCATGACCATGGTCGAGGTGACCACGTTGTCGATGAAGTCGCGGTCGTGGCTGACCAGCAACAGCGTGCCGCTGTAGTCGCCGAGCAGTTCTTCCAGCAGCTCCAGGGTTTCCACGTCCAGGTCGTTGGTCGGTTCGTCCATCACCAGCAGGTTGGACGGCTGCGCGAACAGCCGCGCCAGCAGCAGGCGGTTGCGCTCGCCGCCGGACAGGCGGGTGATCGGCGCGCGCGCACGCTCCGGGGTGAACAGGAAGTCCTGCAGGTAGGCGTGCACGTGCTTGCGCTTGCCGTTGACCTCGATGAAGTCGCGGCCCTCGGCCACGTTCTCGATCGCGCTCCAGTCCTCGCGCAGGGTGGCGCGGTACTGGTCGAAATACGCCACCTGCAGATTGGTGCCGGCGCGCACTTCGCCCTGGTCCGGGGTCAGTTCGCCCAGCAGCAGCTTCAGCAGCGTGGTCTTGCCGCTGCCGTTGGGGCCGATCAGGCCGATACGGTCGCCGCGCAGGATGGTGGTGGAGAAGTCGCGCACCATGCTGCGCGCGCCGAAGGCGAAGCTCAGGTCCTTGGCCTCGATCACCTTCTTGCCGGAGGACTCGCCCTGCGCGGCCTCCATGCGCACGTTGCCGCCGAGTTCGCGGCGCTGGGTGCGCTCGCGGCGCATCGCTTCCAGCCGCCGCACACGCCCCTCGTCGCGGGTGCGCCGGGCCTTGATGCCCTGGCGGATCCACACTTCTTCCTGTGCCAACAGCTTGTCGAAGCGCGCGTTCTCCTGCGCCTGCGCATTGAGCCGCTCCTCGCGGCGGCGCTCGTAGTTGGCCCAGTCGCCCGGCCAGCTGCTGACCTGGCCGCGGTCGATCTCGACGATGCGCGTGGCCAGGGCACGCAGGAAACGCCGGTCGTGGGTCACGAACACCACGCTGCCGTTCCAGCCCTTGAGGAAGCCTTCCAGCCAGTCGATGGCCTCGATGTCGAGGTGGTTGGTGGGCTCGTCCAGCAACAACAGGTCCGGCGCCGAGACCAGCGCGCGCGCCAGCAATACGCGGCGCTTCATGCCGCCGGACAGCCGCGCGAATTCGGCGTCGCCGTCCAGTTCCAGCCGCGTCAGGGTCTCGTTGACCCGCTGGTCCAGGGCCCAGCCATTGGCGCCATCGATCTTGGACTGCACCGCGCCCAGCGCATCGCCGTCGAATTCGGCGGCATGGCTGAGCCGATGGAACTCGGCCAGCCAATGGCCGAGTTCGCCCAGGCCGTCGGCGACCACGTCGAACACGCTGCCGGCGGCGCCATGCGGCACCTCCTGTTCCAGCCGGGCGATGCGCACGCCCTGCTGCACGCGGACCTCGCCGTCGTCGGGCTTGAGCTCGCCGGCGATCAGTTTCATCAGGGTGGATTTGCCGGCGCCGTTGCGGCCGATCAGGGCGATGCGTTCGCCCGGCTCGATCGACAGGTCGGTCTTTTCCAGCAGCAAGGGGCCGCCGACGCTGTAGTCGAGGTTCTGCAGAGTGATAAGAGGCATGCCGTATTGTACGGGACCCGGGACCCGGGACCCGGAAAGCAAAAAGCGGCGCGTCGTGCGAGTCGAAATGCCCTTTTGCTGTTGACGTTCCGGGTCCCGGGTCCCGAGTCCCGGCCCCACCAGCTAAAATGCCGCATGAACGATTTCGCCACCCTCTCCCTTTCCCCGGCGCTCGGGCCCGGCATCGACGCGCTCGGCTACACCCGCATGACCCCGGTGCAGGCGCAGAGCCTGCCGCCGATCCTGGCCGGCCAGGACGTCATCGTGCAGGCGCCCACCGGCAGCGGCAAGACCGCGGCGTTCGGCCTGGGCCTGCTGCACAAGCTGGATCCGGCGCTGAGCCGCGCGCAGGCGCTGGTGCTGTGCCCGACCCGCGAACTGGCCGACCAGGTCGGCAAGCAGTTGCGCAAGCTGGCCACCGGCATTCCCAACATGAAACTGGTGGTGCTGACCGGCGGCATGCCGCTGGCGCCGCAACTGGCCTCGCTGGAGGCGCACGACCCGCAGGTGGTGGTCGGCACGCCCGGCCGGATCCAGGAGCTGGCGCGCAAGCGCGCGCTGCACCTGGGCGGGGTGCGCACGCTGGTGCTGGACGAGGCCGACCGCATGCTCGACATGGGCTTCGAGGAGCCGATCCGCGAGATCGCCAGCCGCTGCGACAAGCACCGGCAGAGCCTGCTGTTCTCGGCCACCTTCCCCGAGGAAATCCGCGCCTTGGCGCGGGACCTGCTGAAGGAACCGGCGGAAATCACCGTCGAAGGCGCCGACAGCGCGCCGGAGATCGACCAGCAGTTCTTCGAGGTCGACCCCACCTACCGGCAGAAGGCGGTGGCCGGCCTGCTGCTGCGCTTCACTCCCGAATCCAGCGTGGTGTTCTGCAACACCCGCAAGGAGGTCGACGAGGTCGCCGGCTCGCTACAGCAGTTCGGCTTCTCCGCGCTGGCGCTGCATGGCGACATGGAACAGCGCGACCGCGACGAGGTGTTGGTGCGCTTCGTCAACCGCAGCTGCAACGTGCTGGTCGCCAGCGACGTGGCCGCGCGCGGGCTGGACGTGGAAGACCTGGCGGCGGTGATCAACTACGAACTGCCGACCGACACCGAGACCTACCGCCACCGCATCGGCCGCACCGCGCGCGCCGGCAAGCACGGCCTGGCCCTGAGCCTGGTGGCGCCGCGCGAGACCGCGCGCGCGCAGGCGCTGGAAACCGAGCAGGGCCAACCGCTGCGCTGGTCGCGCGCACCGCTGGCCACCGCACGGCCGGCGCAGCTGCCGCAAGCGGCGATGGTCACCCTGCGCATCGACGGCGGCAAGACCGACAAGCTACGTCCCGGCGACATCCTCGGCGCGCTGACCGGCGATGCCGGGCTGTCCGGCGCGGCGATCGGCAAGATCGCCATCTACCCCACCCGCTCCTACGTCGCCATCGCCCGCGCCCATGCCGGCAAGGCGCTGGCGCAGCTGCAGGCCGGCAAGATCAAGGGCCGCCGGTTCCGGGTCGCCAAGCTGTGAGCGCGGCGCAGCAGGTCCTGGCGTCGCTGCGCCCGGACGAGGACGGCAGCCTGTGGAGCGAGGCGGTGCCGGTGGCGTGGATGCACCATACCTGCTGTTTCATCCTGGAGGACTGCGCCGCCGGCGACATCCCGGCCGACGCCGCGTCCGCCATTGCGACGTTCCTGCAACTCGACGCCGCGGTCTTCGCCGCCGCCGCGCCGCACGTGTTCGCCTACTACACGCACACGCAGGCGCTGTGCGCCAAGTACGGATGGCCGTGCCCGGACATCGCCGGTCCCGACGAAATATGGGCGCACGTGCAGTTCGGCAGCGAAGCCTACGTCAGCCGCTACCGCGACGGCCGCCTGCGCATCAGCCTGGAATGCAACTGCGGCTGGGAAGCCGAACACGGACTGCAGCTGGTGTTCGCCGACGACGGCCGGATCTGCAAGGTCGGTCCGTTCGATGGCCACCTAAGCCATGCCGCCGCGCATGCGGACCCCAGCCTGGAAACGGTGATCTACCCGACCTGACACGGTGCCTGCGGTTGCAGCGTCAGGCGTCGCCCGCGCCATGCGCGATCGCCACGATGCATGTGCGCCGCGGCCGCGCCCAATGCGTCGATCCCCGGCCGCGCCACCTGCGCTGCCATGAGCAGTGGCCGTGCTCAGTACGTCAGCGTCGCCAGCAGCGGCAAGGTCTCGCTCCAGCGATCGCGTCCACGCAGCGCCTGCAGTTCCACCAGTACCGCGGCGCCGACCACTTCCAGTTCCAGTTGCTGCGCCAACGCCAGGGCCGCGCGCAAGGTGCCGCCGGTGGCGAGCACGTCATCGACCAGCAGCACGCGCGAACCGACCGGCAGCGCATCGGCGTGCATTTCGATGCGGTCGCTGCCGTACTCCAGCGCGTACTCCTGGGTCACCGTCCTGCCCGGCAGCTTGCCTGGCTTGCGCACCGGCACGAAGCCCGTACGCAGTTCGTGCGCCAGCGCCGCGCCCAGGATGAAGCCGCGCGACTCGATGCCCAGCACCGCCTGCAGCGGCGTGGTGCGCCACGGACGCGCCATCTCATCCAGCGCCGAGGCGAAATCCGGGCCGTCGGCCAGCAGCGGCGTGATGTCCTTGAACACGATGCCCGGCTTCGGGAAATCGGCGATATCGCGGATGCGGCCGGACCAGTGGGCCGGTGCGTCGCTGGGCGCGCCGCAGCAGGAGGAATCGTTCATCGCACAGTCGTATGGCGTGGGGGAACGCAAAGTCTAGTCGCAAGGCAGCACCGCGTCGCGGAGCCGCCTCGTCGGTCTACGATTTACGTCGCCGCTGCGCTCGCGTCCTGCCGCGCGGACCCGCGAAACAAGCCGCGCACCAGCACGAAGAACAACGGCACCAGCAACACTGCCAGCACGGTGCCGGTGACCATACCGCCGATCACGCACACGCCGATCTCGCGGCGGCTGGAGGCGCCGGCGCCGGTGGACAGCGCCAGCGGCAGCACACCGGCGACGAACGCCAGCGAGGTCATCACGATCGGTCGCAGGCGCAGCCGCGCGCCTTCCAGTGTCGCCTCCAGCAACGGTCGCCCGGCACGCTGCCGCGCCTCGGCGAATTCGACGATCAGGATCGCGTTCTTCGCCGACAGGCCGATCGTGGTCAGCAGGCCGACCTGGAAGTAGATGTCGTTGACGAAGCCGGCCAGGGTGGTCGCCAGCACGGTGCCGACCACACCCAGCGGAATCACCAGCAGCACCGCCACCGGGATCGACCAGCTTTCGTACAGCGCCGCCAGGCACAGGAAAATGAACAGGATCGAGGCGGTGTACAGCCACAGCGTCTGGTTGCTGGACAACTGCTCCTGGTAGGACAGCCCACTCCATTGCAGATCGAAGCCCTCCTGCTTGGCCACCAGCGCCTGCATCCGCTGCATCGCCTCGCCGGAACTGCTGCCGGCCGCGGCGCCGCCCTGGATCTGCGCCGCCGGCAGACCGTTGAAGCGCTGCTGCAACTGCGGGCCGCGGGTCCAGTGGGTGCTGGCGAAACTGGCGAACGGCGCCATCTGCCCGCCGCTGCCGCGCACGTACCACTGCGCGATGTCCTCCGGCAGCGCGCGGTACGGCGCATCGCCCTGCACGTACACGCGCTTGACCCGGCCGCGGTCGATGAAGTCGTTGACGTAGCTGCCGCCCCAGGCGGTGGCCAGGGTCGCGTTGATGTCGCTCTGCGCCAGGCCCAGCGCGCTGGCCTGGGCGTGGTCGATGTCCACCTGCAGTTGCGCCTTGTCGCCCAGGCCGTTGAGCCGCACCGCGGTCAGCTGCGGATCGTCGCCGGCCTCCTTGAGCACCTGCTGCTGCGCCTTCAGCAGCGCCGCGCGGCCGGCGCCGTCGCTGTCGCGGATCCACAGTTCGAAGCCGCTGGACTGGCCCAGGCCGCGCACCGCCGGCGGCGACAGCACGCTGATCTTGGCGTCGCCGACACCGCGGAAATGCGCGTTGGCGCGGTCGATGATGGCCTGCGCGGTGTTGTCGCGGTTGCGCTCGCCCCACGGCGTGAGCGCCACGAAGGCCTGGCCGGCGTTCTGCCCGGTGCCGGCGTTGTTGCGGCCGACCACCATGAAGATCGCGGTGAGATTGGCCTTCTCGTGGGTCATGAAGTAATCGCTGATGCGCTTGCCCAGCGCCTGGGTCTTGGCCAGCGGCGTGCCTTCCGGGGTGGTGAACTGGATCTGCACCTGGCCCTGGTCCTCCACCGGCAGGAAGCCGGTCGGCATGCGCATGTACAGCACCACCATCGTCAGCGCTACCAGCGCATACAGCGCCATCCAGCGCCGCGGCCGCTGCAGCACCGTGCCGAGGCGGCGCTGGTAGGCCTGCTGGCCACGCTCGACGCTGCGGTTGAACCACTGGAAGAAGCGGCCGAGCTTGCGCTCCTGTTCCACCGGCTTGAGCAGGGTCGCGCACAGCGCCGGGGTCAGGGTCAGCGCGACCAGCGCCGACAGCGCCATCGCCGAGGCGATGGTGATGGAGAACTGCCGGTAGATGATGCCGGTGGAGCCGCCGAAGAACGCCATCGGCAGGAACACCGCGCCCAGCACCACGGTGATGCCGATCAGCGCGCCGGTGATCTCGCCCATCGAGCGCTCGGTGGCCTCGCGCGGCGGCAGATGCTCCTCGTGCATGATCCGCTCGACGTTCTCCACCACCACGATGGCGTCGTCGACCAGCAGGCCGATCGCCAGCACCATCGCGAACAGGGTCAGCGTGTTGATGGTGAAGCCGGCAGCGGCGAGGATGCCGAAAGTGCCCAGCAGCACCACCGGCACGGTGATCGCCGGGATCAGCGTGGCGCGCGCGTTCTGCAGGAACAGGAACATCACCACCACCACCAGCACGATGGCCTCGGCCAGGGTGTGCACCACGTTCTCGATCGAGATGCGCACGAACGGCGTGCTGTCGCGCGGATAGGCCACGTCCAGGCCCGGCGGGAAGGTCGGCTTGAGCCGTTCGATGGTGGCGTGGATCGCATCGGAGGTGGCGATCGCATTGGCGCCGGCGGACAGCGTCACCGAGAAGCCGGACGCCGGGTGGCCGTTGAGCGTGGCGTTGTTCTGGTAGTTCTCCGCGCCGATCTCCACCCGCGCCACATCGCCCAGACGCACGCTGGAACCGTCCGCGCGCGTGGCCAGGATGATCTGCCGGAACTGCTCGGGCGTCTGCAGCCGCGACTGCGCGGTGACCGTGGCGTTGAGTTCCTGCTCGGCGCCGGTGGGCAGCGCGCCGAGTTCGCCGGCGGTGACCTGGGTGTTCTGCGCCAGGATCGCGCTGCGCACGTCGCCGGGCATCAGTTGGTAGGCGTTGAGCTTGTGCGGGTCCAGCCATACCCGCATCGCGTACTGCGCGCCGAACACGTTGATCTCTCCGACGCCGTTGATGCGGCTGATCGGGTCCTGCAGGGTGCTGACCAAGTAGTCGGAGATGTCGACGTTGTCCATGCGGTCGGTGCGGTCGTAGATCGCCACCGCCATCAGGCTGTCGCCCTGCGACTTGGCCACGGTCACGCCCTGCTTCTGCACTTCCTGCGGCAGCCGGTTGAGCGCCTGGTTGACCGCGTTCTGCACCTGCACCTGGGCGATGTCCGGGTTGGCCGCCTGGTCGAAGGTGATGCTGATCCGCGCCTGCCCCGACGAGGAACTGGTCGAGGAGAAGTACAGCAGGTGGTCGATGCCCTTGATCTGCTGTTCGATCACCTGGGTGACGCTGTCCTCCACGGTCTGCGCCGAGGCGCCGTTGTAGGTGGCGGTGACGTTGACCGAGGGCGGCGCGATGTCCGGGTACTGCTCGATCGGCAGGGTGAACACGGCGATGGCGCCGGCGGCCATGATGCAGATCGCCAGGACCCAGGCGAAGATCGGGCGGTGGATGAAGAAACGCGGCAGCATGCCGGCTCAGCCCTGGCTGGCGGCAGGCGCGGCCGTGGCGGCGGCGGTCTTCACCGTCACCTTGGCGCCGTCGCTGAGGCCCTGCCGGCCCGCCACCACCACCCGCTCGCCGGGCTTGAGGCCATCGCCGACCAGCCAGCGGTCGCCGACCGCACGCAGCGTGGTGAACTCGCGCTGGCGCACCACGTCGTCGGCGCCCACCACCCAGGCCACCGCCTCGCCGCGCGGGGTTCGGTCCACCGCCGCCTGCGGCACCAGCAAGGCCTGCTGGCGCACACCCTGCCCGACTAGCGCGCGCACGTACATGCCCGGCAGCAGTTGCGCATCGGGATTGGGGAAGCGCGCGCGCAGGGTCACCGCACCGGTGGTCTCCTCCACATTGAGGTCGGCGAACTCCAGCGTTCCCGGCAGCGGATACGCGGTACCGTCGGACAGGGTCAGCCGCACCTGCGTGCTGGCCGGCTGCACGCCACCGGCGGCGATCGCCCGGCGCAGCGCCAGGAACTGATTGCCGGACTGGGTGATGTCCACGTTCATCGGATCCAGTTGCTGGATCTTGGCGATGGCATCGGTCTGATTGGCGGTGACCAGCGCGCCGGGGGTCACCCGCGCGCGGCCGATGCGCCCGCCGATCGGCGCCAGCACCGTGGCGAAGCGCAGCTGCGTACGCGCGGTGTCCAGCGCCGCGCGTTGCGCGTCGCGGCTGGCCAGCGCCTGCTTGTAGGCGGCCTGCGCATCGTCCACGTCCTGCTGCGCGGCCAGCCGGGTCTTGCCCAGGGTGCGGTAACGCTCGGCGCGCAGCGTGGCGGCGGCGAGCGTGGCCTCGGCGGTGGCCAGGTTGGCCTGCGCCTGGTTGGCCGCGGCCTGGTACAGCGTCGGCTCGATCTGGAACAGCGGCTGCCCGGCCCGCACCGTGGCGCCCTCCTCGAACAGCCGCTGGCGCAGGATGCCGCTGACCTGCGGCCGCACCTCCGATTCTTCCGAGGCCACGGTACGCCCGGCCAATTCCACGCTCAGCGGCACGCTCTGCGGCTGCAGGGTCACCACCTCCACCGTCTTCGCTGCCGGCGCCGGGGCCTTGCCTCCCCCCTTGCAGCCGGCGAACGCGAGCACGACGACGGACAGCAGCAACGGCAGCGCGCGGCGGCGCTGGACTAAAGGCGCGGGCATGCGCTTGATCCTGGGGGCGGCGGGGAGGATCATTTAATTTACTCAAAGACAAAAAAACAATCATGAAGGGAAGCACAACCCTTCGCCGCCAGGATGCGCAAACTGCGACGGCGACGGCCGAGCCGGCGACAACTGTCGTGCCCGCGCGCCCGCGTGGACGGCCGGCACTGGCGCGGCCACGCCTGCTGGCGGCGGCACGCACCCTGCTGCTGGAACACGGGCTGGACGTGTCGCTGGAACAGATCGCCAGCCAGGCCGGGCTCACCCGGCAGAGCCTGTACAATCATTTTTCCAGCAAGGCCGAGCTGCTGATGCAGGTGTTCGAGGCCCTGGGCGAGGAGCTGCAGACCCGGCTGGAGAACATCGGCAGCGCCACCGCGCAGGACCTGCCCGCAACCCTGCGGCAGATCGCGCTGACCGTGCCGGCGCACCTGTACGCGCCCGACGCCTTGCGCCTGCATCGCCTGCTGGTGCAGGCCAGCGCGCAGATGCCGGACCTGCTGCAGTCGCTGCACCAGCGCCGCGCCGGCCGCCTGCGCGAGCGCCTGAGCGCCTTGCTGCAGACCCTGCACGCGCGCGGCGATGTGCAGGTCGCACGCCCCACCCTCGCCGCCACCGCGTTCATCGGCGCCACCTTCGGCTATGCCTATCCCGGCGCGATGCTCAACGGACAGGCGCCGGACGCGGCCGCGCAGCACGCGCTGGCGGAGGAAGTGGTGGCGACCTTCCTGGCCGCCTGGCGCTATCGCGGCGCAACCGCGCCCTGAGCGCACGCGCCGGCCCCGCTCAGGAACTGCACGACAGCATCGAACAACCAGCCCGGCTGCGCGCCCAGTCCGGACGCTTCGCCGCGAAGGCCTCGCGCCCGGACTGCTCGTCGTAGGGACGCCGCATCACCTCCAGCAGCTCGTCGATGCCGCCGGTGTCGCCCTGCTCGGCGCGGTCGATCGCCTGCTGCGCCAGGTAGTTGCGCAGCACGTAGCGCGGGTTGGCCGCGCGCATCCGCTCCGCACGCACGGCGGCGGGCAGCGGATCCTGCTGCAGGCGCTGCGCATAGCGGGCCAGCCAGGCCTCGAACGCCGGCGCCTGCGCCGCCAGCTTGGCAGGGTCGTAGAACGCGTCGGCCAGTGCCGCCAGGGCCTGCGCCGGCGTCCACGGCTGCAGCGGCAATGCGCTCAAGCCGCGGAACCACAGGGTCATGTCGACCTCGCCCTGCTGCAGCAGATCCAGCACGTCGCGCATCAGCGCCACATCGTCATCACCGCACTGTTGCAGGCCGAGTTTGGCCGCGATGTTGTCGCGCTCGGCCTGCGCATACTCGGCGCGGAACCGTTCAAGGCCGTCGTGCAGCGGCGCCACGTCGTCGAACGCCGGCGCCAGCGCATGCGCCAGCCGACCCAGGTTCCAGTACGCGACCTGCGGCTGCGTGCCGAACCGGTAGCGGCGCCCCTGCGCATCGGTGGTGTTGGGCGTCCAGTCCGGGTCGTAGTCGTCGACCCAGCCATACGGGCCGTAGTCGATGGTCAGGCCCAGGATCGACATGTTGTCGGTATTCATCACCCCGTGCACGAAGCCGACCCGCATCCAGTGCGCCACCATGCGTGCGGTGCGCGCACAGATCTCGGCGAACCAGGCCGCATCGCGTGCGACACCGGTGCCGGACAGCGCCGGGAAATCGCGTGCGATCACCAGATCGGCCAGGCGCCGCAGCAAGGCGGTGTCGCCGCGCGCGGCCGGCAGTTCGAAACTGCCGAAGCGCACGAACGAGGGCGCCACCCGGCACACCACCGCGCCCGGTTCGGCGCGCGGGTGGCCGTCGTAGAACATGTCGCGCACCACCGTCTCGCCGGTGCCGACCAGGCTCAGCGCACGTGTGGTCGGCACGCCCAGGTGATGCATGGCCTCGCTGCACAGGAACTCGCGGATCGACGAACGCAGTACCGCTCGCCCATCGGCACCGCGCGAATACGGCGTGGGCCCGGCGCCCTTGAGCTGCAGCTCCCAGCGCCGCCCGTCCATACCCAGCGCCTCGCCCAGCGAGATCGCGCGGCCGTCGCCGAGTTGCCCGGCCCAATGCCCGAACTGATGCCCCCCATAGTTCGCCGCATAGGGCTGCATGCCCGGATAGCGCGCATTGCCGGCGAACACTGCGGCGAACTCCGGCGCCCGCACCTCCTGCTCGGACAGCCCGAGCAAGGCGGCCACCTCCGGCGAATACGCCAGCAGCCGCGGCGCCGCGACCGGCGTCGGCTCGACCGGCGACCACAGCGCGCCCAGCACCTCGCGGCGCCGCGGACCGGTTTCCGGGTCGCCAGGCAGCTCGGCGACGAAGCGATTGTCGAAACGCAAGGAAGGCATGGGCAAGAGCGTAGAAGTCGCAGGCTTCATTGGAAAGTCCGCGAGGTGAGCATCCAGTGCACGCCAGGTATCGCGAGAGCCCGAAAAGCCCCTCTCCCCCCGGGAGAGGGGTTGGGGTGAGGGTCCGGCGCGAAGCGTCTCGCAGTGTCAGGACGCACGAGGCTGCGCCCGCACCCTCATCCGCCCCTTCGGGGCACCTTCTCCCAGCGGGAGAAGGAAAGGCTGCAAGCCCATCTCCCGTCGGGAGAGGGGTTGGGGTGAGGGTCCGCCCGCACGGCATATCCAACCTCCAGTCATCCCACATCCCGCTAGGCGCTCGCCGGCACGGCGT
>NZ_NKUH01000057.1:0-23904 GCF_009192895.1 Xanthomonas sp. LMG 12460
GGGGGAAGACGGTATCTACGCAAACTCCTGCAAACGCCCATCCTGGCGGCACCCGAAGAGCGGCGGACGCGCGCCGCATCGGCTCAGCGGTGCTTCCACGCCGTCGGCACCGGATTGGTCACGGTGTTCTTTTCCAGGGTGTAGGTGCCGTTCTGCTGGGCGATGGCCTCGCCGGTGTCGACGATCGCGTTCTGGATGAAGACGTTCCTGTCCTCGCCACGGATGAAGGTGAGCTGATGGAAGGCGGTCTTGTTACCCCAGTCCTCGGACGGCAGCGAGATGAAGCGGATCGTGTAGGTCTGGTCGTCGAAGCTGCCCTGCAGCACGTACACGCCGTAGTGGTTCTCGCCCTGCGAAATGATCTTGTACATACCGTTGCTGTAGTAATAGATCTCCGCATCGGGGAACGGCTTCTTGTCGTACAGCTTGCGGTAGTGCAGCACCTGCTTCCAGGTGGGCTGGCCGAATCCGAGCGTCAGCGTCTTGCCATCCGCGGACGTGGTCAGGTCTTCCGCATGCGCACCAGGCACGCTCATCGCCGTCAACAGCATCGCCATCGCCATCGCTTTCACTCTCTGTCTCCTGTCCGATTGCGTGCAGCGTCCGCTTCCGCGCGACGCGCACGTCAGCGGCGACTGTACCCAGCCCAAAATGTTGCAGTACGCCAATCGGTAGCAGTTTGCGTGCGCCTGTATAGATGATCCACGGCGCAGCGGCAGGCACCGCAGCAAACCCTGATAGCATTCGTGAGCATCGACACTCAGTGCGCGCAACTATACTGACTTAGCTAGGTTGAGCGAGCGTAGTACACAGAGCGTGGCTGCCGCTACTACCCGTGGTTGACCGGGACGGAGTGATCGAGCGCATCTTTCCAAGCCAGTCACTCTTCCAATTTAAACTAAGAGAGAATCTAAATGCCTAATTGCCCTATGCAAGCTGGGTGATTTTTCTGCAGCCCTTCTTGGACTCCAAGAGCCATTCACGAACGCTTGGAGATGGATGTTATATCCCACCCCAGGCTTCCCTGAATCGAAACTTGAAACAACCTCGTTACGCAACGCTCTTTTATTGGAGCTCCGCACAAGATTAACTACCACTCGCTTTGGATCAACGACTTCATCTGGGGATCTTGGAATTTTTGCACGAGATATTCCAAAATAATCAGAAAAACCATCGTCGTCAGCAAGCAGCCAACTCTCAGCCTCATTTACGGCAAGCCGCAGTATAAATCTCTCCGACGCAGTCGGTGGCTTCCATGTAGACAGCAACTTCACTGCACATTTACCATCAGTATCAGCAATGCAAAGGACATGGCCAAGTTTTGCAAGGGAAGAATACCTGGAAATATTCTTCACTAGCTTTGTAACTCCACCGGTATCTATTGGACTTGCTTCAATATCCCAATGGAGTATTTCAGAAACCAAGCGGACTCCAAGTGCACATGTGAGAGAATCCTCGCCAATCACATAAATTGACGACATCAGAATAGCCCCATTTGCTCTATCTTATCCGGCCTCGTTTTTGGAAGCATAACTTCGGCCGCATTCAAGCCTGAATTCATTGCCTGAACTTCTTTTTTATCAGGCGACCTTGCTATTGTCCCATTATCACCTGGCTCCAGAAGTAGTACAGAGCTTGGATCAAGCACTGCCGCGATAAGGTTGTCACTATGCGTAGTAACCAAAATTTGACGCAAGAAAGCTCCCTTTTTCCGCTGTCTAAGCACCCGCTCAATCATTAATGGTATGTATTCGACAATAGCATCATTAAGCGAAAGCTCTGGCTCTTCCAGCAGAAGCATTCCATCGCCTTCTTGGAGAGCCCAAAGCAACCCTATAAGCCTCAATGTTCCATCTGAAAACTGATCTTCTCGTTGCCAAGCACCGTGCTCTCGCCAGTGCTTAAAACGTGCCTCAAGGTGTGGCGCCCCTGAGACCTCATCTTTTTTAAATTGCAATTCGGAAAACTGAGGAACCGCCACTACTAACGCTTTTCTTATCCTCTCCAGACGAGCCGCTTGTGTCTTTTGAGGCGTTCTAGCGATTCTCTGCAACAGGCCTTGTCCAAAAGGGTCATTCTCTACAACTCGACCGCTAATTTCATCCCCGTGCTTTAAGAGTTGCGGCACTAAATGCAGATAGGTCGTCGCTCCAAAAAATTCAGCCAACTCGCGAAATTCCGAGTTATTATTAATCTGTTCTATGTGAGTTTGCGTTAGACGAACTGGATCTTCCATATCCTCCTTTTCCGGACGTGATCTAATCTTCTCCCCATCCAGAAAGACAACCTCTTTCGTGATAAGTACACGCTGCGCACCTTTACCCTCAGCCTTAAATGCCAACTCATAGCGCCAACGCGGGACTTCGTCCTCGAAAGATTCAGCAACTTCAACCTCAATCCCCACTTCAGGATTTGTCCTTGCGTGAAGACTCCTTAATTTACTCAAGCCCCCGCGTTCCTTAAGAGCTTTCTGTAGACCACCACCCTCTGATTGGGCAACTGTTCTTAGAAAGCGGAAAACGTCCAAAAGATTAGATTTACCAGCTGCGTTAGCGCCTATGACATAACTACGCGGATGCAGCTCCACGTCAACATCTCGAAAATTTCTCCAGTTACGCAACCTGAGGCGAGTAATCAGCATTTAGTCTCTCCGCTACAAGAAAGCACAGCTAAGATAAGGAAATCTCGAGAAAATAACAAATTTAGCTTTTATAGTGGATGCGCGTCCAGAAACCGGCGGATCGCCGGCACCAGCACCTCGTGCTTGTCTTCCAGCACGTAGTGGTTGGCATCCTCGAAGGCCATCACCTCGGCCTGCGGCAACGCGCGGCGGAAGCCTTCCAGGAAATGATGGTCGAAGCAGATGTCGCGCAGGCCCCAGCCGATGAAGGCGGGGCGATCGGCGAACGACGGCAATGCCTGCTCGGCCCGCGCCAGCAGCGACCAGGCCTTGTCGGCCGGCGACAGCGGAATGTCCTGCATGAAACGGATCGTGGAAATGCGGTTGGCCCAATTGTCGTACGGCGCCACGTAGGCGCGACGCACAGCGGCAGGCATGCGTCGCGACACGCCCAGCCACGACGCGCCCGAAGAGAATGCATTGAACGTGCGGATGAACCACTCGCCCGGGCGCCAGTGCCGGCCCATCGCGATCTGCCACGGCATCGGCTTGGCCGCCGGCAGTGGGAACGCCGCGGTATTGGTAATGACCAGGCGCCGCACCTGCGCATGGTGCGACAGCGCCCAGCCGAAACCGATCATGCCGCCCCAGTCGTGCACCGCCAGCGTCACCGGCCCGTCGATGCGCAGATGCCGCAGCAACGCATCCAGGTCGTCCACGCGCGACTGCAGGGTGTACTCGTAGCCCGGCCGCGCGCCCGGCGCATCGTCCGGCTTGTCCGACAGGCCCATGCCGATGTGGTCGGGCACGATGCAGCGGTAGCGGTCCGACAGCCCGCTCACCAGCGTGCGCCACAGATAGCTCCACGACGGATTGCCGTGCAGCATCACCACCACCTCGCCGTCGCGCGGGCCTTCGTCGAGATAGGACATGTGCAGCCCCGGGCGGACCTGGAAGCGCTGCGGGGTGAAGGGATAGCCGGGGTAGTTCATGCGGGGCGCTTCTCGGATGGAGACAGTGGAATGTTGCATCGCTCGCGACGCTGCACCGATGGCGAAAGCGCCGTGACGTTTCAGGCGGAGGCCGTTGACTCGGCGCCGCGCCCGAGCAACTCGAACAGAGGGAGATTCACATAGTAGTTGTTGCGGCCGACTCGGCGCTTCTCCAGTACTCCGTCCTGCGCAAGGAGATCGAGATACTTGGTGGCGGTCAGACGCGAGACGCTCAGATCGCGTTGCACGAACTCCACCCGCGTGTACGGATGGTTGAACAGGTTGTTGATCAGGTCCTGACTGTAGAAACGGTAGGTCTCGCGCACGCGCTGTTTGGTCTCCTGCAACAACGCCTTGATCGCGACGATGGTGGCGACAGTTTCGGCCGCGGTGATGGCGACGGCATCGAGCATGTACAGCACCCAGTCTTCCCAGGCATCGTCTTCGCGCACCGCCTGCAACAGCCGGTAATACTCGGGCTTGGTCCGGACGATGTGCCGGCTGAGGTACAGCACCGGAATATCGAGCAGGCGCTCCTTGACTAGGTACAGCACGTTGAGGATGCGCCCGGTACGGCCATTGCCGTCGTAGAACGGATGGATACTTTCGAACTGGTGATGGATCAGCGCCATCTTCACCAGCGGATCTGCCGTGAATGGCGGTGCATCGTGAATGAAGCGCTCCAGTTCGCCCATGAGGCGGACGACATCGTCAGCGCCTTGCGGCGGTTCGTAGACCACGCGCCCCAGCCCGTCACGCAATGCCGTCCCAGGCAGTTTGCGGAAACCTGCACGATTGCATTCGAGCTGCTCCTGGATGTCGACGACTGTGTTGAGGGTCAGCAACCCCGATGTCCGCACCTGCTCGAATCCCGCACGCAGCGCCTGCCGATAACGCAGCACTTCCTTGATCGCGGTGCCGGTCGCATCGGCCGGATCGTCTTCGCGATACAGGTCATCCTGGGTGGTGACGATGTTTTCGATCGCCGAACTGTCCCGGGCTTCCTGCAGGGTCAGCGTATTGATCAGGATGTTCTGATTCGGGATGCTGGCGGCGACACCTTTCAGTTCCGCCAGACTGCGGCTGGCGATCGTGAGTCGCTTCAGGATCGCCGTGGTGTCGAAGCGGGCCGGATCCAGCTGCTGTAAGGCAGAGAGGGGCATCGAGGCCGCCACATGCAAAGAAAAGCGGAGTTTAGATGCATTTCTGCATGGACATGCATAATTTCAGAAGGAAATTATGCATGTTTGCAACAGCGTGCACCGCAGTGCATGCCTCGCTTACCAGACCACCTCGGCCATCGAGCAGTTCAAGCCCGAGCCGATGCCCATCAACGCGATCCGGTCGCCCTTCTTCAGGCGGCCCAGCTCGCGCAGCTTGCTCAGCACGATCGGCACGCTGGCCGGGCCGATGTTGCCGTATTCGCCGAAGATGGTCATGACCTTCTTCTGGTCGATCCCGAAGCTCTTCATGAAGGCCTTGGTGTGCGGAAGGCTGACCTGGTGGATGACGAACTGGTCCAGTTCGTCCACCGCCCACCCCAGCGCCTGCCGCGCGGCGGCGAAGGTCTTCTGGCCCAGCTTGAGGCCTTCGATCAGCAGCATGCGGGTGTCGGTGACCATGCGGTCCATGTTGCCCCGGCACAGGGTGTTCCACTGCGTGGCCGAGCGGGTCACGCCGCCGCGGTAGCGCGGCGCATCCGGTGCCAGGTCGGTACGCGCCATCACCATCGCCACGGCACCGCACCCCAGGGTCAGGGTCGCCATTTCGTCGCGGAAGGCGTCGGCGGTCAGGTCCTGCGAGGCCATCCGCTCCAGGGTCTTCTCGTACACCAGGTTGGCGGTCTCGCCATCGACCACCATCGCATAGTCGATATCGCCACGCTCGATCATGCGCGCCGCGATGTCCATGCCGTTGATGAAGGCCAGGCAGGCGTTGGCGACGTCGAAGGTCATGCACTGCTCGCTCACGCCCAGATTGCCGGCGACGATGCTGGCGGTGGACGGCTCCAGGTAATCGCGACTCACCGACGTGTTGACCAGCAGCCCGACCTGCCCAGCCTCGATGCCCGCATCGCCCATCGCCTTGCGCGCCGCCAGCGTCGCCACGTCGGACGCCTGCAGGTCCTGGTCCCACATGCGCCGCGCGTGGACGCCGGCGATGTCGCCGAGCACGTCGGCACGGATCCGCAGCCGGTCCAAGGTAGGCTGCAGGCGCGCGTTGATCTGCTTGGAGGTCAGCGTGTGCGGCGCGTCGATATGCGCCAGTCCCGCGATCGAGACGTTGGTGAAGAGCATCGAGGTGTACGCCAGGGTCAGGCGAGGGGGCGCCAATTCTAGCGGTTACACCGTTTTACCGCATCTTTAACAAATCCCCGGAAAGCGTATGGTCTGAGCGGTTCAGCGGCCGCTGCATTGGTAGGCGGTGAAGCGCTGGTCGCCGTCGACCGGGTCGCCCATCGCCTGCACGGTGTTGGCGCCCACGCCGGGCGCCTCGTTGCGGGCCAGGGTCTCCAGCTCCTCGCGCACCCGCAGCGGGTTGCGCTGGTAGAAGCCGACGCTGCTCTTCACCGACACCACCACCTCGCCGCGCTTCTCGCAGCCGCTGGCGGCCTGACCTGGCGGCAGGACTCGCACCCCTTTGCCTTCCGGCGCCATCGGCACCCAGGTGCAGCCGGCGAGCGTGGCGAGCAGGACGAAGGCGATCGGTAGACGCATGGACGGGCCCGTTGGCAGGTGAATCCGGATTGTGCCGCAAAACGCTGAATCGGCCATGACACCGTCGGCCCGCCGGCGCCGGCAGGCGGCGCGCGCCGGCCATCGCCGACGCGCACCTGCCGCACTCAGCGCGGCGCCGGGGCCGCCGCCGCGCCCTGCGGCACCCCGTCGGCATCGATCACGGTGACCTCGCCCAGCTTCAGCGCGCGCACCGGCGCCTCGATCTGCTTGAGGTCGCCCACCACCACCCAGGTCAAGGTGTTCGGGTCGAGCATCGACGCCGCCTCGCGCACCTGCGCCGGGGTCATCGCCTCGATCTCGGCCTTGCGCTTGAACACGTAGTCGTCGGGGCGGCCGTAGCGGACGATGCCGCCGATCGCGCCCATCACCGCGCTGGCCGTCTCGTAGGCGCCCGGCAGGCTCAGGGTCTGGATGTTGCGGATGCGTGCCACCTCCTCCGCCGTCGGCGGTGCCTTGCCGCTCGCGAAGGCGCTGATCTCCTTGTACATCTCCTGCAGCGCCGGGGCGGTCTTGTCGATCTGCACCGGGGCCGAGGCGGTCCACGGCCGCTGGCCGAGGGCGCTGGCCGCGCCGCTGCGCGCGCCGTAGGACCAATGCTTGTTCTCGCGCAGGTTCATGTTCAGGCGCGAGGTGAAGTCGCCGCCGATCACGCCATTGGCGATGTCGAAGCGGACCGCCGCCGGATCGGTGGTCGGCGGCACCAGTTCCGAGGCGAACAGGTTGGCCTGCACCGCGCCGGGCTGGTCGATCAGGTACACGCGCGGCTTGGCCGGCCGCGCCACGCGGGCCGGGACCGGCACCGACGGCGCCGTCCCTTCACCCTTCCAGTCGCCGAACTGCGCGTCCAGCAGCGGCACGATCTCGGCCAGGGTGGTGTCGCCGACCACGATCAGGGTGGCGTGCTCCGGGCGCACCCAGTCGCGGTGGAAGTCGACCAGATCCTCGCGCTGCAGGGCCGCGATCGCCGCCTCGGTGCCGATGCCGCTGAACGGCATCGCGTAGGGATGGCCGACGCCGTACAGCAGCGGCGGCAGCACCCGCATCGCCACGCCGTTGGGCTGGGCCTTCTCCTGGCGGATGCTGGCGATCCAGCTGGCGCGGACCCGTTCGATCTCGTTCGGCGCGAAGCGCGGCCGCCGCAGCATGTCCGCGTACAGCGCCAGCGACGGCGCCAGGTTCTCCTTCAGCGCCGACAGGTAGGCATTGCTGCCGTCCAGCGCAGCGCCGGCCGTCAGCGACGCCCCCAATGCCTCGGCCGCATCGGCGAACGCCAGCGCATCGCGCTCGCCGGCGCCATCGTCGAGCATGCCCATGGTGAAGTTGGCCGTCCCCGGCTTGCGCCCCTGGTCGGCGCTGTAGCCGCCCTGGAACTCGTAGCTGAACTGCACCACCGGTACCTCGTGGCGTTCGGCCAGGATCATCGTGGTGCCGTTCTTCAGCGTCGCGCGCTGCAGCGTCGGGAACGTCAGTTTCGGAAACTGGGTGGTCTTGGGCGGGCCGGCGCTGCGGTCGACCACGCTGGGCAGGGTGCGGTACTTGGGATCGACCGGCGGCGGATTCAGCGGCGCCGGTTGCACCGTCGGCTCCTCGGCCTGCGCCACGCGTTCGCCCGGCTGCACCAGCAGGGTGTAGTCGCCCTTGCCCAGCCACTTGCGGCCGACGGCGGTGAGATCGCGCGGGCGGGTGTCGGCGATGGTCGCCAGCGAGGTACGGAAGCAGCCGGGGTCGCCGGTGTACACCGCGCACTCGGCCAGCACGTCGGCCTTGCCGCCGAAGCCGCCGATGCGCTCGACGCCACGGATGAAGCCGGCGCGGAAGGCGGTCTTGGCGCGCGCCAGTTCGGCCTTGTCCGGTCCCTTGTCCAGCAGCCGGCGCAGCTCCTCGTCGATCGCCGCCTCGACCCTGGCCGGGTCCACGCCCTGCTTGACCATGGCGATGATGCCGAAGCCGGAGCCGAGCTGCGACGGCCAGACCGAGGCGCTGACCATATCCACCAGCTTGTCCTGGTGGACCAGGCGCCGGTCCAGCCGCGAAGAGGTGGCGCCGCCCAGCACCTGCGCCAGCAGTTGCAGGCGGTCGACGTCCTCGGTGCCGGTCTGCGCCACGTTCCAGACGCGATAGATCCGCGTCTGCGGCACCTTGTCGGTCATGGTCTCGCGGGTGGACTGGCTGCGCTGGGCCACGTCGACCTTGGGCTGGGCCATGCTCGGGCCGGCCGGGATGTCGCCGAAGTAGCGCGTCACCTTCTCCTTGGCCGTGGCCACGTCGATGTCGCCGGCCAGCACCAGCACCGCGTTGTTGGGACCGTACCAGGTGCGGAACCACTGCTTCACGTCGGCCAGCGAGGCCGCGTTGAGGTCGTTCATCGAGCCGATGACGGTGTGGTGGTACGGGTGGCCGGCCGGATACAGCGCGCGACTCAGCCGGCTCCAGGCCTGCCCGTAAGGCTGGTTTTCGCCCTGGCGCTTCTCGTTCTGCACCACCCCGCGCTGCTCGTCCAGCGCCGCCTGATCGATGGCGCCGAGCAGGTGGCCCATGCGGTCCGACTCCATCCACAGCGCCATGTCCAGCGCGGTGGTCGGCACGTTCTCGAAGTAATTGGTGCGGTCGCTGTTGGTGGTGCCGTTCTGGTCGGTGACGCCGACCTGCTTGAACGGCTCGAAGAACTCGCCGTGGTGGTTCTCGCTGCCCTGGAACATCAGGTGCTCGAACAGATGCGCGAACCCGGTGCGCCCGGCCGGCTCGTCCTTGGCGCCGACGTGGTACCAGAGGTTGACCGCCACGATCGGCGCCTTGCGATCGGTGTGCACCACCACCCGCAACCCATTGGGCAGGGTGAATTGCTCGTAGGCAATATCCACCGACGCGGCGGCAGCAGGCCTGGCCGCCGTCGAAGGCGGCGCGTAGCTCAATGCGCCGAGCGCGACGGACAGGGCAACGGCCAACAGGGCGCCACGCGGGCGGGTCGAGACGGTCATGCGGATTCCTTCTTCCTTGGGGCGAGTGAAACAGCCGGTGAACGCCGATCGTACCGGGCGTACTGCACGACGCGCATTCCGCCGTTGTCGCTGACGTCCTCCTTCAACGGCGTCACCTCCGACCCATCAGCGGGTCGGCTGCCGCCGCGGACGGCGCCGCGGTGTCCGCGTCCGGCGTACGCGAGCGCCCGGGTGTCCGCCCGCGGACACATCGCCAAGGAAAATTCTCATTCAAAAACAGAAACTTGGAATTGGCACGCGGTCTGCTTACACATCCTCAAGCGCAAGAGCCACCGGCATTAAGTGAATGAAAGCTTAATAAAACAACCGGGCGCAAAAAAGTTCTTGCAACCCCTGATTAGGTGTACTACTTTACTACCACACCACTGATCAACAACACCAACGAGGCCCGCCATGAAGACCACCACCCTGCTCCTGACCGCCGCCATCGCCGCCCTGTTCGCCGCGCCGTCCTTCGCCGCCGCGCAGATCACCACCCTGGAGACCGTGCAGGTGCGCCCGTCGGCCGACCAGATCGCCCAGCGCAACGTCGAGCAGACCAGCGGCATCGCCACCCTGGCGGCGGTGCAGGTGCGCCCCTCGGCCGAGCAGATCGCCCAGCGCGACGCCGAACTGTCCAGTCGCATCGCCACCCTGGCGGCGGTGCAGGTGCGGCCCTCGGCCGAGCAGCTCGCCGAGCGCAACCAGGAGCAGGCCGCCAGCCAGCACGTGGTGACCCTGGCCACCGTGCAGGTGCGTCCGGATGCGGACATGGGCAGCATGCTGGCGATCGGCGACGTGGTCGGCGAGACGCTGGACACCGCGATGCTGCAGCTGCAGCCGAGCCTGCAGAAGCTGGGCCAGGACCTGGCGGTCGGCCTGGTGCGCTGAATCGGCACCAAGGCCTCCGCGCCGGCGCGTACACTGCGCCGATGATCGCCACCCCAACGCTGCACGTTCTGCTGTACCAGCCCGAAATTCCGCCCAACACGGGCAACGTCATCCGTCTCTGCGCCAACACCGGCGCGCAACTGCACCTGATCGAGCCGCTGGGCTTCGACCTCGGCGACCGTCAGCTCAAGCGCGCCGGCCTGGATTACCACGAGTACGCACGATTGCATGTCCATGCGTCGCTGGATGCGGCCCTGCAGGCCATCGCCCCGCGCCGCCTGTTCGCCCTCAGCACCCGCAGCAGCACCCGCTACGACACGCCCGCCTTCGCCGACGGCGACGCCTTCCTGTTCGGCCCGGAAACCCGCGGCCTGCCGGACACGGTGCTGGAGCAAGTGCCCGACGCGCAGCGCCTGCGCCTGCCGATGCAGCCGCACAACCGCAGCCTCAACCTGTCCAACGCGGTCGCGGTGGTGGTGTTCGAGGCGTGGCGGCAACTGGGCTTTCCCGGCGCCGACTGAGCGTACGTCGCGCGTCGCCTGGCAACGCGCCATCCAGTGTTCTATCGCTGCATCGCTGACGCGGCACGCGCCACGGCACTGCAGGCGTCAGGACAGATCGTGCAGGTCCTTGCCCAGCACCGGCCCCAGGCTCCAGTCGGAGAAGCGGACCATCAATCCTTCCCGTTCCGGTGTGCACGTCATCGGGCCGACGAGATAGGAGGAGGCGACCGGGAATGGGCACAACCGCACCAGCGGCCAGGATTTCCCGTCGCGCGAGACCTGCAGGCGCAGCACGCCCTTGTCCACGGTGGCGCGCATCCAGAAATCCGACGCGTCCGCTTCGTACGGGCCGGTGGCCCAGTCCGAACGGCCGTCGGTCAATACGCTGCTGAGCATCGGCCGCCCATCGCTCAGTTCGATGCCGGCCTTGACCCAGCGGCGCTCGTCGACCCGCACCATGAGGCCGGCCTGATCGTAGAGCTGTTCGAACTTGCCGCGCACGCGCAATTGGCAGGTGAAGCGCGCAGGCGCGGCGATGCCGAGGAAATGCCCGCTGTCGCGGGTGAACCCGTAATGGGTTTCGCGCCAGAAATCGCCGCCCTTGTCGGTGACGACCTCGAGCACGCCGCCCGGCAGGATCCGATGGACCTTGGGCGCGTTGAGCCAGGTGCCCGCCTCCCAGCCGGAAGTTGCCCCCGCGCACGCACCGCTCGCCAGCACGACGCTGCCGGCGGCGAGCCCACCCAGGGTCGCCCGACGACCGATATCCACGTCCTGCTCCCCGGAATTCGCCATCGCACTGCTCCTCACGTCGCTGTTTCGGAGGCGCCATCGCGGCGATGGCCTTCGTCGACCTCATCGGCGAATTTGTACATCTGTACCAATTGAGGCGTCAACCGCGACCTGCGATCATCGGCTTCGTCGAGACAGCGTTGGACAGGCATGAGCGGCAGGACCTGGCGCCAGGATCCGCACCGGAAGGAAGCGATCGAGCAGGCCGCGCTGCGGGTGATCCTGGATCACGGCGTCACCGGCACCACCTTCCGCAAGGTCGCCGAGGAAGCCGGCGTTCCGCTCAGCGCCACCACCTACTATTTCGGCTCGATGCACGACCTGCTGGTCGCCGCGTTCACCCGATTTTCCCAGGAGGTGTCCGCCGACTTCGCCGCCGAAATCCGCACCGCGCAGAACCGCGACCAGGCCTGCGAGGCGGTGGTGAACATCATCTTCGCCGAGGGGACGGCGTCCCCGCGGGTGCTGCTGCTGAGCTACGAACTGTATGCGTTCGCCCGCCGGCATCCGGAGATGACCGCGATCATGCAGCAGTGGATGGCCAGGAGCCGGGCCGCCCTGGAAACGCAGTTCTCCGTCGCCGCATCCGCCGCCATCGATGCCTTCATCGAAGGCGCGACCATCCACCGCTCGGTCGTGCCCATGGACAGGCAGCGCGTGCGCGCGGCGATCGAGACGCTTGCCGCGCTGTAGCGTGCCGCTCGCACGCGGTGGGCGTCGCCACCTGCGCCGACAGTCCTGAAATTCCCTGTTGCCTGGAATGCAACGGCGCGCATCACAACAATGCATCGCGAGCGCCTGAACGGGGCGTTTAATTTATGGACTGGTCGGTTTGGGATTCAGGGCGAGTTCGGGTCGCTAACGGATAATTTACATATCGGCAGCGAACGGCCCCACGCCTCAGCGCCGACAAACCAATAACGAAGGTACCCCGATTATGAAGACCTCTCTGCTTGCTCTCGGCCTCCTGGCCACCCTGCCGTTCGCCGCTTCGGCCGCCGAAGGCCTTTCCTACAACTATGCCGAAGCCGGCTACGTCAAGACCGACGCCAGCGGCGGCGATGCCGACGGCTGGGCGGTCAAGGGTTCCTACGCGTTCCACCCGAACTTCAGCGTGTTCGGCGACTTCAACCGCCAGAAGACCGACTTTGCCGACGCACGCGTCGACCAGTGGCGCGTCGGTGCCGGCTACAACCACGAGATCGCGACCAGCACCGACTTGGTGACCCGCGTGGCCTACAACCGTTTCGCCCCGGAATACGGCACCAAGTTCAACGGCTGGAGCGCCGAAGCGGGTATCCGCACCGCGTTCAACCCGTACCTGGAAGTCTATGCCCTGGGTGGTTACGAGGACTACCTGAAGAAGGACGGCGTCAATCCGGAAGGCACCTTCTACGGCCGTCTGGGCGCCCAGGCCAAGCTGAACCAGAACTGGGGCCTGAGCGCCGACCTGAAGATGGACCGCCACGGCGACAAGGAATGGTTCGTCGGCCCGCGCTTCAGCTGGTAAGCGTTGCCTAGCGCCGCGCGCGTCGTCTCTCTCTCCCGCCGCGCGCGGTTCGGAAAGCCCGGTCCCACGACCGGGCTTTTTTTTGCCTGCCGATCCGGCTCATCGCTGACCCACGGATATGCAGACACGCAAACGCCCGGCCAGGCCGGGCGCTTTCGTGTCCGGCGGCAGCCGGATCAACTGAACAAGGTGGTCGGGTACTCGGGCTTCTGTTCGCGCGCCAGCAGCTGCTGCAGGCCGACCGCCGGGGTCAGCTCGCCATGCAGGACCGCGCGCACCGCGTTGGAGATCGGCAGATCGATGCCGTGGCGCTCGGCCTGGCGCATCACCTCGTCGGCGGTCTGCACCGACTCGACCACCTGACCGATCGCGCGCACCGCCTCCTGCAGCGGTTGCCCACGGCCCAGCGCCAGGCCCAGCCGACGGTTGCGCGAGAGGTCGCCGGTACAGGTGAGCACCAGGTCGCCGAGTCCGGCCAGCCCCATCAGGGTTTCCGGCTTGGCGCCGATCGCCGCGGCCAGCCGCAGCATCTCGTTGAGGCCGCGGGTGATCAGGCCGGCACGGGCGTTGAGGCCCAGTTCCATGCCGTCGGCCACACCGGTGGCCACCGCCAGCACGTTCTTCATCGCCCCGCCCAGCTCGGCGCCGACCATGTCGTCGCCGGTATAGGCGCGGAAGGTCGGGCCGTGCATCGCATCGGCGACCTGCTGGGCGAACGCGGCATCGCCGTGCACGGTCACCGCGGTCGGCAGGTCCAGGGCCACTTCCTTGGCGAAGGACGGACCGGTGACCACCGCCAACGGGACCTCCTCGCCGAGGATCTCCTGCGCCACTTCATGCAGGAAACGCCCCGACCCGGGCTCGAAACCCTTGGTCGCCCAGGCCACGCCGGCCTGCGCCGGGCGCAGCGGCGCGATCTGGCGCAGGGTTTCGGTGAACGCATGCGACGGCACCACCACCAGGATCCAGTCGGCGCCATCGATGGCCGCCGCCAGGTCGGTGGTGGCCTGCAAGCCCTCCGGCAACGCGATCCCCGGCAGGTAGCGCGGGTTTTCGTGGCGCTGCCCGATGGCCTCGGCGACCACGGCATCGCGGCCCCACAGCACGGTCGGATACCCGTGCCGTGCGGTCAGCGACGCCAGCGCCGTGCCCCAGGAGCCGGCGCCGAGGACGGCGATCTTCTTCTTGGCGTTATCGCGCATGCGCAACGGCGAACGCGCTCAGGCGTTGCCGGCCGGCTCCGAATCGGCCAGCGACTGGCCCTCGCCCTGCTGCGCGCGCTGGCGCAGGGTCTCGGCGTACAGGGCCTCGAAGTTGATCGGCTGCAGGAAGAACGGCGGGAAGCCGCCGGCCTGGATCAGGTCGCTGACCAGCGAGCGCACGTACGGGAACAGGATGCTCGGGCACTGGGTGCCGAGCAGCACGTCCACCGCCTGCGGGTCCAGGCCGACCAGGCCGAACACGCCGGCCTGCTGCACTTCGGCCACGTAGGCGGTCTTGCCGCCGGCGGTGCAGGTCAGGGTCACGGCCAGCACGACTTCGAAGGCCTGCTCGTTCAGCTGCTGCACGCGCTGGTTGAGGTTGAGCTGCAGTTCCGGCTGCGCGTTGTCGTTGAACACCGACGGCGCGTTGGGGGACTCGAAGGACACGTCCTTGACGTAGATCTTCTCGATGGTGAAAGCGGGACCGGCCGCGGCGTCGGCCGGCGCCGCGGCGCCGTTGTTGGTGAGGTCGGACATTGCTTGACTCCGGTGGATTCGGTAACAGAAAGAAACGGGATTATCACACGCCGGCCGCGACCCTCGAGGTCGGACCGGACGCGGTGTCTCAGCGGCCCTTGACCAGCGGCAGCTCGGCCTGCTGCCAGGCGGCGATGCCGCCCTCGAGCACGTAGACCTGCTCGAAGCCGGCCTTCTTCAACTGCTTGGCGGCGCCGTCGGCGGTGGTGCCGGTGCGGCAGACCAGCACGACCGGCTGCGCCTTGGCGTTGGCAACCAGCTTGTGCTCGGGGCCGAACTGGCTGGCGGTGGCGTTGCGGCTGCCGGCGATGTGGCCCTTCTCGAAATCGGCCGAGGCCGACAGGTCGACCACCACCGCGTTGCCGGCGTTGATCAGGCGGGTCAGCTCGGCCGGCCGCAGGCTCTTGTAGCCACGGAACAGGCGCGCCACTTCGGTGACGATCAGGGCGATGGTCAGGCCCACCAGGGCCAGGGCCAGCATCGGGTTGCGGCCGGCGAAGGCCAGCAGTTCTTCGAAGTTCACGGGACTCGGGGGCTGGAAGCGGGCGCCGATTGTCGCACAGCTCGGCGACCGCGCTACTGGCCGTTCCACAGGTCCGGCAGGCCGTCCTGCAGCCACCAGGTCTTGGCCTCGGGGTCCCAGCGCCAACGCTCGCGGTAGCGGACGATGCGCTCGGCCTGGGTATTGCGGTTGATCACGCCCAGTTCGATCTCGCGCAGCGCCTCGCCGTCGCCGACCGCGCCGCCGCCGACCTTGTAGGAGGAGACCTGGATCTGCCGGTAGCGCTCCAGTTGCAGGTCGGTCAGCGGATGCGCCTGGCGGTAGGCCGGGTCGACCACCTGCCAGGCGGTCTCGAACTCGCTCCAGCGCACCGCCGCGGCGTAGGCGGTCTGCAGATCGTCGAGCTTGCGCTGTTGCGCGCGGCTGCCGGCCACGGCCGCGCCGGTCCAGCCCAGCAGCAACAGCAGCGCGAGCGCGCGGAACATCGAGGGCATGGCGGCGTCCAGGTGGCGGCGCGCGGGGCGCGCGATCCGCGCATCCTACCCCTTGGCGAGGGCCACGAAGCGACCGCTCAGGGTCGCCGCCGCTGCCGCGCCGGGCGCGCCGACCTGGGCCTGGATGCCGATGCGGGCGCGGCCGCGCTGGCGGAAGGTATTCACGAACACGTCCCAGTCGCCCTCCGCGTCGGCATTGGCCTGGGCATGCAGATCGGCGTACAGCGGCGACAGGTAGCGCACCTGGCTGTCGGCGACGTAGACGTCGGCCTGCAGGCCGGCGCGGTGCAGCTCGCAGTTGACCAGCCCCCAGCCGGCCAGGGTCATCACCGAGCCCAGGCTGCCGCCGAAGGCGTTGCCCTTGTCGTTGAGGTTGGCCGCCAGCGGTGCGACCAGCTGCAGGCGCTGCTCGGCATACTCGTGCACGGCGACCTGCAGCGCCGCCACCGGCGGCATGGCCTGGAACTGCCGTTGCAACTGCTGCAGGAACGCCTCGAGGGAAAGATCCGCTGCCATGGTGCGATTGTGCTGCCGGTGGGGGCTCGCATAATGCCTGGCATGAGCGCGCATGCAACCGCCGCCCCGGCCTGGACCTTGATCTCGCTGCGCCCGCAGGGCGAGCACGCACCGCTGCGGCGGGCCGCGGCGCGCTGTGGCGCACGGGTGCTGGCGGTGTCGCCGTGGCGGCTGCGGCCGCGCGCCGATCCCGCCACCCGCGCGGCCCTGGCCGCGGCGCTGGCTGCGCCACGGGTCATCGTCAGCAGCCCGGCGGCGGTGCGCGCGGCCGCGGCGCTGCAGCCGCTGGCGGCACGCCCCGGCCAGTGCTGGCTGGCAGTGGGCGCAGGCACGGCGCGCGCCTTGCGCCAGCACGGCATCGCCGAGGTGGCGACGCCGGCGCGGATGGACAGCGACGGCCTGCTGGCGCTGCCGGAAATGTCCGCGCACGACCTGCCGGTGGGACTGATCACCGCCCCCGGCGGCCGCGGCCTGATCGCCGCACACCTGCAGGCGCGCGGCACCCCGCTGCTGCGCGCGGACGTGTACGTGCGCGAACCGGTACGGCTGCGCGCGGCCGACCTGGCCCGCCTGCGTGCGGCGCCGCCCGGCGTGCTGGCGCTGAGCAGCGGGGAAGCGCTACAGCAACTGCTGGCGCAGCTGCCGGAAGAACTGGCGCAGGCTTGGCGCACGCGTCCGGTCGTCGCAGCCAGCGCACGCCTGGCCACCCTGGCCGTGGACCTGGGCTTCGTCGACGTCGCGCAGGCGGCCGGGCCGATGCCGCAGCAGTTGGTCGCCGCAGCGGCCGCGATCGTAACGCGCTCGCCACCTCGCTGAACGCGGACCGCCGCCCGGCTTGCGGCCGCAGTGCCGCTCACGCCATGCTCCGGCGGTGCCGCGCCGACCGCCGCCTTGCTCGCGACGGGCGACGGTCCCCAGGACGCTGCCGATGACCGACGAAATCCCGATCACGCCTCGCCGTTCCACACGCTGGATCTGGTTGCTGCTGGTGCTCGCCACGCTGGCCGCGCTGGCGTTCGCCGGCTGGCGTGGCTGGGACTGGTGGCAGGCGCGCAGCGCGCGCGAACTGGCCCAGCAGTCGGACCTGCAGCAGCAACTGCAGGCCTTGCAGCAGGCCCAGGACAGCCTGCGCCGCGACCAGCGCGCCACCGCGCAGCGGCTGCAGGACGCGGCCAGCACCAACCGCGTGCTGCGCGACGAAATGCTCGGCCTGAGCCAGCGCAGCGCGCTGCTGGAGGCCAATGTCGCCAAGCTCGCCGATTCCAACCGTCACGGCGCGCAGGCGCTGCGCCTGGACGAGGTCGAACTGCTGCTCAACCAGGGCCAGCAGCGCCTGCTGCTGGCCGGTGATGCGGCCGGCGCGCGGCGTGCCTACGCGCTGGCCAGCGGTGTGCTGGACGGCATCGACGATCCGCAATTCCTCAACCTGCGCCAGGCGCTGTTGCAGGAACGCACCGCGCTGGACGCGCTGGGCGACGGGCCGCAGGCACGCCTGGCGGCGCAACTGGATGCCTTCGCCGCCAGCCTGGACAAGCTGCCGACGCAATTGCCGGAGAGCGCACAGCAGCCGCTGTGGCAGCGCCTGCTGGCGCCGCTGGTGAAGATCCGCCCCTCGCAGGGCGGCGTCCTGGCCGCCGGCTCGGAGCGCGTGGCCGCCCACGACGCGCTGCAGCTCGACCTGACCCTGGCGCGCGCGGCGCTGGAACGCGGCGACACGCGTGGCTATCGCAGCGCCCTGGCCGGCGCCGGGCGCTGGCTGTCGCGGCTGTGGCCGGAGTCGCCGCAACTGCGCGAACGCCGCGCCGCGCTGCGCACCCTGGCCAATGCCGATCTGCGCCCGACCATTCCCGAACTCGGAACCACCCTGCAACAGTTGCGCGCGATGCGCGACGCAAGGAGCCCGTCATGAAATCCCTCCGTTCCCTGATCGTGCTGTTGATCGTCATCGCGCTGGGCGTGATCGGTGCGCAATGGCTGGGGCAGGACCAGGTGCGCCAGCTCGGCGAGGTGATCGTGCGCGTCGGCGGCACCGACTACATCGCCTCGCTGCCGCAGGCCTCGCTGCTGCTGGTGATCGCGTTCCTGGCGCTGTGGCTGGTGTGGAACGTGCTCAGCTTCCCGTTCCGCGCCTGGGGCCGGCGCCGCCGCAAGCAGTCGCGTGCGCGCCTGCTCGACGGCCTGGCCGCCGCCCACGCCGGCCAGTGGACACGGGCCGAGAAGCAGCTCAACGCCGCCGCCGAAGACCCCGAGGTGAGCGCCATAGCCCTGATCGCCGCGGTGCGCGCGGCCGATGCGCGCGGCGACCGCGAGGCGACCGAGCGCCACCTGCGGCGCCTGGCCGAACGCGATCCCGCCGCGCATGCACTGCTGCTGGCCGAACTGCATCTGGAGCAGCAGCGCCCGGTCGATGCGATCAATGCGCTGGACGTGGCCGCGGCGCAGCCGCTGCCGCCGCGCGGGCTGTTGCTGCGCACCGAGGCACTGACCCGCATCGGTCGTGCCGGCGAGGCCTACGGCCAGCTCGGCGCGATCCGCCAGCAGCAGGCGCTGCCGCTGGAGGCGATCGCCACGCTGGAAACGCGCCTGGCCGCGGCCTCGCTGGACCAGGCCGCCGATGCCAATGCCCTGGCCGAGCGCTGGGAGAGCCTGCCCAAATCGCTGCGCAGCGAGCCGGCGGTGGTCGCCGCCTACGCGGTGCGGGCGGCCGCCCTGCGCTGGGACGATGCGGCGCTGCGCAGCCTGGAGCAGGCGCTGGACACGCGCTGGGACGAAGGCCTGGCCGCGCTGTACGGGCGCCTGCCGGTGGAGAAGTACGATTCGCGCCGCGCCAGCGCGCAGCGCTGGCTGCAGGCGCATCCGGACAGCCCGGCGCTGCTGCTGACCCTGGCGCGTCTGGCCAGCCGCCAGCAGCAGTGGCCGCAGGCGGAGGAATTCCTGCACCGCGCGCTGGCGCTGGGTGCGGGCGCCGAGGCCTGGGAGGTGTTCGGCGACGGCTATGCCGACGCCGGCGACATGCTCGCGGCGCAGCGCTGCTACGCCAATGCGCTGCGCGTGCAGCGCGGCGACATCGCGCAGCCGCTGCCCGAGCCGGTCGCGCCGGTGACCCCGATCGCGCCGGCGCCGGACAGCACGGAACGCCGCGACGACCATGGGTTCCCGCGGCTGGAGGGTTGAGTCCGTCCCGGTGTTGTCAGAGATGGCCGAGCCTGCAAGACCAGGCCGGGCACGCTGATCCGCGGCGAAAGCGCGTCATGGCTGCTTCCGGACGCGGCAGCGCACGCGCATCGCTCCTGCGCCGATCAGCGAAGAGGAGCACGGCAGAACGCATGGGCCGCGTCGTGTGCCCAGGCCGGCGGCGCGCCGGTCATCGCATCCGAAGGTAGGCCGGCCTTGCGGCCGCTCAGCGCCGCAAGGCCGGCGGCAGCGCCGGCAGGCGCGCCAGGAACGCGGGCGCCAGGCCCTTGTAGCGCGCGTAGCGCTCGTCCATGCGCCGCGGCACCAGGATGCGCGCGCCGAACATGCCCCAGATCAGCATGACCAGGAACACGGCGCCTCCCAGCCAGAACCCGCTCTCGCCGCCGACGGCGAATCCCAGCAGCGGGCCAACCAGGAAGGCACCGGCGATCAACAGGATGTACCGGTTGCGCCGACGCCGATGCGCCGCGCACATCCCGAGCACATGGCTGCTGCGCTTGCGCGCGACCAGCGCCGCGATCGCATAGACCAGGATGCTCACCAGGATCAGCGCGTACCAGCCCGGCGCGTGCCAGTAGAAGGTGCGCTTCTTGAGTTCGTCGTTGCCCAGCGCCGCCCCGCACTTCACGCAATGCGGCGGGAACGGCGCATCGCGCAGGCACAGCAAATCCGTGCCATCGCGCCACAACGTCTCGCCCGGCAACGGCGGCGGCAGGCTGGACGGACTGGCGACGCTGGGCGCCTGGTACGGATTGAAACTGCCCTGCTCGGTCATGGCCTGCGCCCCCTGCGCGCCGTGTCGCCCGCGTGACGCAGGCGAATCGGCGGGCATGGTAGCGCGACGGATGCGACGCGGTCAGCGCCGGGGCGGCGCCGCAGGGCCGAAGGCCGTGGCGCGGCGCACGCCGGCACGAGTGCCAGCGCGCGGTGATGCTCAGCGTTCGACGATCGCCACCACGCCCATGCCGCCGGCGGTGCAGATGGAGATCAGCGCGCGGCCGCCGCCGCGTTCGACCAGTTGCTTGGCGACGGTGGCGACGATGCGCGCGCCGGTCGCGGCGAACGGATGGCCGGTGGCCAGCGACGAGCCCACCGGATTGATCTTGGCCGGATCGATCTGCCCCAGCGGCGCATCCAGGCCCAGCCGGGTGCGACAGTAGTCCTCGCTCTCCCAGGCACGCAGGGTGCACAGCACCTGCGCGGCGAAGGCCTCGTGGATCTCGTAGATGTCGAAGTCCTGCAGGCGCAGGCCGTGGCGCTTGAGCATCTCCGGCACGGCCACGGTCGGCGCCATCAGCAGGCCTTCGCCGTGCACGAAATCCACCGCCGACACCTGCGCATCGCGCAGATAGGCCATCGGCACGTGGCCATGCGCCTGCGCCCATTCTTCCGAGGCCAGCAACACCGCGGCGGCGCCGTCGGTCAGCGGGGTCGAGTTGGCCGCGGTCAGGGTGCCGCGGCCGCTGACCTTGTCGAAGGCCGGCTTCAGCGTGGCCAGCTTCTCCAGCGAGGTATCCGCGCGCAGGATGTTGTCGCGCTCAACGCCGCGGAACGGCGCGATCAGGTCGGCGAAGAAGCCGCGCTCGTAGGCGGCGGCCAGCTTGTGGTGCGAGGACACCGCCCAGGCGTCCTGCGAATCGCGCGAGATGTTCCACTGCTTGGCCATGTCCTCGCAGTGGTCGCCCATGCTCTTGCCGGTGCGCGGCTCGGCCACGCCCGGGAACTCAGGCTTGAGCTCGGCGAACTTGAAGCCGCGGGTCAGCGCGCGCAGCTTGTCGCCGGTGCTCTTGGCGCGGTTGGCCGCCAGCAGGCGCGCGCGCAGTTTCTTGCCGTAGACGATCGGCACTTCGGAGGTGGTGTCCGAGCCGCCGCCGATGCCCGACTCGATCTGCCCCAGCGCGATCTTGTTGGCGACGGTGATGATGCTGTCCAGGCTGGTGCCGCAGGCGCGTTGCAGGGTGATGCCCGGAGTCAGCGGCGACAGCCCGGAGGACAGCGCCGCCTCGCGGCCCAGGTTCCAGTCGCTGGAATGTTTGATCACCGCGCCCATCGCCACTTCGCCCAGCTGCTGCCCGTGCAGCCCGTAACGCTCGACCAGCGCGCCCAGCGTGCGCACCGACATGCCGAGGTTCCCGACATCCGCATACGCCGTGTTCTGCCGGCAAAACGGAATGCGGACGCCGCCGAGAATGGCGACGGGACGGGCTGCTGGCATGGGATTACCTCGCGCGAGGGGAGTCGGGGACATGGCCTGCACGGTAGCGCAGGCATAATGAAGCGAGTGTAGCTATGCGCCCGCGACGGGCCAACCGCCAATCCCATGACCCAAGCCTCCGCCACTCGCCACGCCCACGGGGTCATCGCCCTGGAATTGTCCTCCGGGCGCGAACCGGCGCACCCGGCGCTGCCGCATGCGCAGGCCGCCGAACTGGCCGAGAAGGTCGGCCGCGACCTGGCGCAACTGGTGCCGGCGGTGCGCGAACTGGAACTGAGCCTGGCCGGCGCGCATTTCGACCCGGCCGAAGCGTTGCGTCCGGGCTGGCCGCTGCACCGGCGCCTGGAGGAACTCGCCGCCCGCGCGCCCGGCCGCGCCGAAGGCCCGCGGTTGCTGGCCTTCGGCACCGATGCCGACGGCAGCGTGCCGCTGCCGTTCCAGGCCGACGCCGGCCTGCGCGGCGGCGCATTGCGGGTGGTGCCGTTCCTGCTCAGCGGCCCGGCCGACACCGTGCAGTCCGTGGCCGAGGCATTGGAGGACGTGTTGCTGGCGCAGGGCATGGCGCAGGCCGATACCGCGCTGCTCGCGCAGAAGGGCTTTGGCGCGGAGATCGAGCACGCCCGCTACCTGACCGGCCATGACCTGGCGGCGATGATGTCCATGCAGTACGACAACCAGGGTCTGGCACCGCTGTGGCCGCTGATCGAGACCGCGCTGCTGGCGCCGGACCAGGAAGAATGGCTGCAGGCCCCGCCCGAGCCGCTGCTGCGCTACCGCGAAGGCGAGGTGCGCATGGCGCTGTTCGACCCGGCCAGCTGGTGCGCGCACTACGCCTACGACCGCCAGGACTGCGAGCGCCTGCAGCGGGTCTATGAGCAATACCTGGCGCGCCAGCGACAACTGGCCGCGGTACTCGAGGCCCACGGCCTGCCGGTGCTGTACGTGCATTGCGAGAGCGGGCAGGACGCCAAGCAGGCGTTGCTGGCGGCCTGAGCCGCGTCGGCACTTCCACTGGCTTGCGCCGCTCGACCGGAGCAAGCGGGCCAGCGGTGGCATGCGGGCAGGCGCGCGTTGCAGAGAGACCGCGATGCCGGGCTGACGCGGCAACAGGCGGTCGCAACGGCATGTCGCAGCATCCGCGGCGCTGCCCTGGCATCGCAGGGTTGCAGCAGTGCAGACGAACTTGATTTCCAGCGGGGACATCCATGCACACCGTGTTGACCGTGGAAGCGCTGTGCGCACGGCAGCAGGCGGGCGAACCCCTCAAGTTCGTCCACTTCTGGGGGCATACGCCGAGGCAGCCCGGCGCCATCGACCGCAGTTGTTTCAGCCAATGGTTCGAGGCGCCCTTCGTGCTCGATTCGGTGACCTACCCCACCGCCGAGCATTACATGATGGCCGGCAAGGCGCGGCTGTTCGGCGACCATGCCGCCTGTGCCCGCATTCTGGCCGCCGCGCATCCCGGAGAAGCCAAGGCGATCGGGCGGGAGATCCAGGGTTTCGATGAATCCACCTGGCGCGATGCCCGCATGCAGTTGGTCATCGCGGGCAACCTGGGCAAATTCGGCCAGCACGCGGCGCTGAAGACCTTCCTGCTCGGGACCGGCGACAGGGTGCTGGTCGAAGCCAGTCCGGTCGACCGGATCTGGGGCATCGGCCTGGCGGCGGACGACCCGCGCGCCGCCGATCCCACGACGTGGCAGGGCGAGAACCTGCTGGGCTTCGCCCTGATGGAGGTCCGCCGGCGACTGGCGGAATCAGATCCTCGCTGAGCGCGACACACGATGCCGCTCTGCTTCATGCAGCCTCGATCCGACGCCACTGGAGCCACTTTCCGGATATCAGCGGATCCAGGAAGCGAAAGACAGCGGCGCCCGCAACACGGACGCCGCCATCACGAACGTCATCCAGCGTGCACTTACTGCGCCGGCGCAGCCGCCGCATCGCCCTTGATCACGCCGCAGGCCAGGCGGCCGCCGGCGTTGCCGGTGGGCTGGCTCTTGTAGTCGTCCGGGTCGGCGTGGACGATCACCGCGTGGTTGAGGATGTCGAAGCCGTCGCCCTTGCCGATGTTGACGTTGTTGGACACCGCCGCATCGATGGTCGCCTTGCCCTCGGCGTCGGCCTTGAGATTGGGCATGTCGCCGCCGTGGTGCGGATCGCTGCCGACTTGGCCGTGCTCGGTCTTGGCCGGGTTGAAGTGGCCGCCGGCGCTGCTG